>NZ_JAMOYX010000017.1:0-49656 GCF_023669465.1 Dorea sp. MB18-49 | reverse complement strand
TAATATTATTGAACGATAATAAAAAATTATTGACAGATATGAAAGAGAATTAATAAAAATCATTTGTGAAAATCAAATTGACAATGAAGGGAAGAAAATTATGCTGGATTTTAGAACAGATACATTTCTTACGGTATGTGAGACGATGAACTTTACAGAGGCAGCAAAAAGATTACATATTACACAGCCGGCGGTTTCGCAACATATTCGTTTCCTTGAAAAGGAATATAATACCAGATTGTTTTCTTATTGTAATAAACAACTGTATCTGACGCCTGCAGGGGAGATACTCAGAAAACGTCTGATGACAATGAAAAATGATCAGCTGGCAATTATGAATGAGATAAGAAATGAATCCCATAAGATGGAATCTCTTTCTATAGGGGTTACAATGACGATCGGAGAATATGCAATTGTAGATAAAATAGCAGATTTTCTGATCGGTCATCCGGAGATGAATGTACACATACATTATGGAAATACAACACAGCTATTAACATTGCTGGATGAAGGAATTATTAATCTGGCACTTGTAGAGGGGAATTATCCGAAGGAAAATTATGAACATAAAAATTACAGTACTGAAGAATATATAGCAGTTTGTGCCAGAGATCACATATTTGAAGTAAAATCTCCGGAAACGATGCAGGAACTGGTGAAGGAGCGCCTGCTTGTACGTGAACCGGGATCCGGGACAAGGAATATTTTAGAAGAGTTACTTCTTGCAAGGGGAATGGGGATAAAAGATTTTCTTCACTATACAGAAGTGGAAAATATGCATACAATTATCGGGCTTTTAAAAAGAGATTGTGGAATTTCATTTATGTACAAAATTGCGGTAGCGGATGAACTTAAGAACGGAACATTGAAAGAAATCAGGCTTTCAGATTTTAAAATGCAGCATGATTTTGATTTTATCTGGGAAAAGGGCAGTATTTATACAGAAAAATATATTGGAATATGTGAGGAACTTCTGAAAAAGTACTGATATTGGCAGGGGAAGGCATTCTATTACATTATTATCTGTGCTGCACCGGAGAAAAGTGTTACGGAGATGATGAAGTCATCCTTACAGGAATAATTCATATGCATAAATGCCAGAGCATTACCGTTTACAGAAATGCTGATTTCTGTTAATCTGAAAGCAGAAATCAGGAGGGATAAGAAGTATATGATGACAAGAGAGGAAGCATTAGCATACGGAATGTCATTTTATAATGTATATGAAGAAAAGCCATTTCGTGATCCGAACTGGCAGCTGGTGCGGATTAAAGGAAGTAAAAAAACATTTCTGTGGATATATGAACGGGAAGGCTATATCAATCTGAATGTCAAAGTGAATCCGGAGTGGAGAGACTTCTGGCGCTCGGCGTATGAGTCAGTGACGGCCGGATATCATCTGAATAAAGAACACTGGAATACGATCATTCTGGATGGGACCATTCCGGAAGAAGAGATCAAAAGAATGATCGCAGAAAGCTATGATCTGGTTACGGACAGTCCGACAAAGAGAATCTATGAAGCAGTGAAGCGTATTCCAAAAGGACATGTGGCAACTTATGGGAAGATTGCAGAGATGGCAGGAGAACCCAGGATGGCAAGAGCCGTGGGCAATGCATTGCATAAGAATCCGGATCCGGAACATATTCCATGCTTCCGTGTAGTTAATGCAAAAGGAGAACTGGCCGGAGCATTTGCATTTGGAGGCCAGAATGTGCAGGCAGAACTTCTTCGGGCGGATGGAGTCGAAGTGATAAACGGAAGGGTAGATCTGGAAAAATACGGAATATAATTGACAATGCATTTCCAGAGAGGGCAAAAGGTGCTCAGGATGAGGCCTTTCTGCATGGTTATACCGTATTATTTGGAAGTACTGATAATAACTATATACAGGAAGAAAAGTTTTTGGATGCATTAAAAGCAAAGATGGTGGACGGTATTATATACGTCAGTTTCAATCCTGCAACAAGTGAAAAACTTCTGGAAAACATAACGGTTCCGGTGGTTTTTATGGACAGAAAGATAAAGAAAAGGGAGAATATGGGAAGTGTTCTGATCGATAAATTTTCTGCAATGAAGGATGTAGCGGCATATATTGCCGGAAAAGGCTGCAGACAGCCGGCGTATATTACAGCAGATATCTCGATATCGCCAAGCAAAGAACTTGGGAAAAAATTCCGGAAGACATTAAGATCATGGGATTTGATGATATTTACATTTCGAAATATCTGAATCCGAAACTTACTGCGGTCAGACAGGATGCGTATGAGATGGGAAGACAGGCAGCTGGAATGCTGATCAGATATATAGATCAGGGAATGCCGCTTACAGACAGGATCCTTCCATATGAGATTATGGAGCGTGGAACTCTGTATAATATGAAAACGTTTAACCAATTTACTTAAAGGAGGATATACACATGAAATATCGTAACGTAGGAAAAGCAGGAATCAAAGTCAGTGAGATTGCACTTGGAAGCTGGATGACAGATCTGAAAGAAAGTTCCGAGGAAGATGTGGCAAAAGAAGTTGTAAAACTTGCCTATGAGAATGGAATTAATTTCTTCGACTGTGCAGATGCATATTCAGGAGGAGCAGCTGAAAGGTTCTTCGGAGAAGTGTTAAAAGAATTCCCGAGAAAAGATCTGGTGATCTCAAGCAAGGTCTATTTCCCGACAGGAGATGGCGTGAATGATAGAGGACTTTCCAGAAAGCACATTATGGAAAACTGTGAGCAGTCTCTGAAAAATATGAACTTAGATTATCTGGATCTGTATTATTGCCATCGCTATGATGAGAACACAGATCTGGAAGAGACACTTCGTGCGATGAGTGATCTGGTTGCTCAGGGAAAGGTGCTGTATTACGGTGTAAGTGAAGAATGGGGAAGTGCAAGAATTGAAGAAGCACAGAAGATCATTGATAAGCGTGGTTTATATCCAATCACAGTGATCCAGCCACAGTACAATATGGTAGACCGCTATATTGAGCATGAGATCATGGGAACTTGCAGAAAATACGGAATCGGTATCACTTCATTTTCACCGTTGTCGCAGGGACTTCTGACCGGTAAATATAAAAAAGGACAGCCATATCCGGAAGGATCCCGTGCAACACATCAGGCAGACAAACAGATCAATAATCTGCTGACGGATGAAAATCTTGCAATTGTGGATGAACTTTCCAAAGTGGCAGATGATCTGGGAACAAATGTAGCAATCCTGTCACTGGCATGGATTCTGAAACACCCGGAGATCAGCTGCGTGATCGCAGGGGCAAGCAAGCCGTCGCAGCTTGAGAATAACCTCAAAGCTGTTGATCTGGAGATTCCGGATGATGCGATGGAACGGATTGAGAAGATTCTTGGATTCCAGAGATTTGAACGCCATGTAGGATAATACTGATATAAATGCATAGAGGCGGGGAAAAGTTATTTTCCCCGCCTTTAATCGCCATGCAAATGTGTAACAATGAAATAAGTTCTTGACAAATTTTGAAATCTGCATATAATTATCAATGGTAATTAACAGAGGTAATTATTTGGATTACTGTTTATTAACAGAATTTTATGAATGCATTGCAATATCAAGAGAATGGTAAGCAATAATTGTATGATGATTATATAAGGAGGACAAAATATGACAAGTGAAATCATAAAAAGGATGTTCGACGCATGCTATCAGGCAAAACGGACCCGGGATATGCTCCCGCCGCTGCCGGAAGGTGTCAGAGCATCCTTTATTCAGTATCTGGATGTGATTCAGTCATTGGAAAGAAAGGGCATACAGGTAAAAGTATCGGATCTCAGCGATGCAATGGAGCTTCCAAGACCGGGTGTTACAAGAACGGTCAAAGAAATGGAAGAAAAAGGATATCTTCAGAAGATTGCTTCCGAAGAGGATGGACGTGTCACATACATTACTGTTACGAAAAAAGGCTCAGAATTGTCACAGAAATATGACGAACAATATTTTGACAGCCTGCTTCCATATATGGAAGAAATACCGGACGAAGATGCAGAATGCATGATACAGACGATCGAAAAATTCTATCAGATCATGTGTGAAAGGAGGAAACACTACGATGAACGATAAGGCAGATTTTACACAGGGAAGCATTCTTAAGAAACTGATTGCATTTATGATGCCGGTGCTGGGAGCACTGATTCTTCAGGCGGCATATGGAGCAGTGGATCTTCTGGTGGTCGGAAGATTTGGTTCGACATCAGGACTTTCGGCAGTGTCCACAGGAAGCCAGGTATTGAATCTTGTCACTTTCGTAGTGATTCAGTTTGCGATGGGAATCACGGTTTTGATAGCAAGGTATCTGGGCGAAAAGAGACCGGATCAGATAGGTTCGGTTATTGGCGGCTCGGCAGTTGTATTTACTATGATTGCAGCCTGCTTATTTATCGTTATGGTAGGATTTGCACATCCGATCTCAGTACTGATGCAGGCTCCAAAAGAAGCAGTTGATCTGACATCAGTATATGTGCGTATCTGCGGAGGCGGTATCTTCTTTATCGTCGCATACAACCTTTTATCCGCAATTTTCCGTGGATTGGGAGATAGTAAATCTCCGTTACTATTTGTATTTGTTGCATGTATCGTGAACGTGATCGGAGATCTGGTACTGGTGGCAGGACTTCACATGGATGCAGCAGGTGCGGCGATCGCAACGGTTACAGCACAGGCACTCAGCGTAGTATTTGCCGTAATCCTTCTGATCAAAAAGAAACTTCCATTTAAGATTACCAGAAAAGATTTCAGCCTGAACAGCCAGTGTAAGAAATTTCTGAAGATTGGGCTGCCGCTTGCACTGCAGGAGTTTTTGACACAGATGTCCTTCCTGGCACTTTGTGCATTCGTAAACCGGCTTGGTCTGGAAGCTTCTTCAGGTTACGGTGTTGCATGCAAGATCGTCAACTTTGCGATGCTGGTACCAAGTGCGCTGATGCAGTCGATGGCATCTTTCGTATCCCAGAACATCGGAGCAGGAAAGACGAAACGTGCGAAGAAATCCATGTTCACCGGAATCGGTGTCGGCCTGGTTGTGGGATGCATGGTATTCTTACTGGTGATGTTAAAAGGCGATATGCTCGCAGGATTCTTTACGACAGATGCAGCCGTTATCCAGAAAGGCTATGCATATCTGAAAGGATTTGCACTGGAGACAATCGTGACAGCGATCCTGTTCAGTATGGTCGGATACTTCAATGGTAATAATAAGACGGTCTGGGTAATGACACAGGGATTGATCCAGACCTTGCTGGTACGTCTTCCATTTGCATATGTCATGAGTATCCAACCGGATGCGAGCCTTACGAAGATTGGTCTTGCGGCGCCGGTATCGACGATGGTGGGAATTGTGCTGAATGTTGGATTTTATATTTATCTTGGAAAGCAGGAGAAGAAAATAAGTAAAAAATAAAAATATTATTGTGATTATGATAAAATATAGATAATAAAAATGAAAGGAAGAAATGATTCAAATTCGACCAGTTTCTGATTTAAGAAACAAATTTCCTGAAATTGAGACAATTGTAAATAGTGGGAATCCTGTGTATTTAACGAAGAATGGTTATGGTTCTATGGTAGTTTTAAGTTTAGAAGAGTATGCAAGTCTTACTAACAATGTAGAAATGAAACTTGATGAAGCAGACAGGCAGGCGGCAGCAACTGAGGAAAGACTTTCTCATGAAAGTGTATTTAAGAATGTAAGGAGCGTGATACATGGAAAATAAATCGTATCAACTTCGTTATCTTCCGATGTTTGAGACGGATGTGAGTTCAAAGGTTTTACAATAATTTTTCGGGGAAAATACCAGAAAAAATTTATTTGACTTTTGGAAAAACAGGAAATATAATAGTCACAAACGAGTAGCGAGTAAGCGTAAATCCAGTTTACCTGCTGCTCGTTTTTTATTTGTTAAAACATAATATTTGTCATGAAAAAGTGTGTAGCCTGTCAGCGTAAGTCCAACTTATACGACAGAGCTGCATTTTTTGTGCAGAAAAGGGAGGAATGAAAACAAAATGGAAGAAAGTAACAAGATGAAAGACATGCCGGTAAATAAGCTGATGATCCAGATGGGAATCCCCATGATTTTATCTATGGCATTACAGGCGGTTTATAACATTGTAGACAGTGCGTTTGTGGGAAATATGAAAACGGGCAGTGAAGCGGCACTAAATGCACTGACTTTAGTATTTCCGGTGCAGATGCTGATGGTTGCAGTGGGAATCGGAACCGGTGTAGGAACTAATGCACTTCTTGCAAGAACACTGGGACAGGGAAACAGTAAGAAAGCAGCAAAGGTAGCAGGAAACAGTCTGTTCCTTGGTGTGATTATTTATGTGGTATGTCTGTTATTTGGAATTTTTGGAGCGAAAGCTTATATTTCATCTCAGACCACAGATGCAGAAGTACTTGAAATGGGAGTCAGTTATCTGAGGATATGCTGTGTGATTTCTTTTGGAATCATTTTCTTTTCACTATTTGAAAAATTACTCCAGGCGACAGGACGATCTCTTTATTCCACAATCGGACAGGTAGTCGGAGCTGTTGTAAATATCATTCTTGATCCAATTATGATCTATGGTATCGGTCCGGTTCCGGAAATGGGAGTAAAAGGTGCAGCTTATGCGACAGTAATTGGTCAGATAGCATCTGCAGTTTTACTGCTTGTTTTCCAGATAAAGCTGAATAAAGAATTTGAGCATGATGTGAAATACATGAAGCCGGATGCAGGCATTATAAAAGAAATCTATGCGATTGGCCTTCCGGCCATCATTGCACAGGCATTGATGTCTATTATGGTATATGTAATGAATCTGATTCTGAAATTCAATCCATCTGCACAGACAGCTTATGGATTATTCTATAAGGTTCAACAGTTTGTGCTGTTCCTCGCATTTGGACTCAGAGATGCAATCACACCGATCATTGCATTTGCTTATGGAATGAGAAGCAAGAAGAGAATCCAGGATGGAATCAAATATGGTCTGATCTATACGGTTGCATTGATGATTCTGGGTATTGCAATCACAGAGATTTTCCCAGGGGCATTTGCGACGCTGTTTAATGCCGGACAGTCGAGAGCATATTTTATCAGTGCAATGAGAGTCATTTCTTTAAGTTTCTTGTTTGCAGGAATTAATGTTGCTTATCAGGGAATCTATCAGGCAGTGAACAGTGGTATGGAATCACTGGTTATCTCACTTCTGAGACAGCTTGTAATTATCTTACCACTGGCTGGAATTTTTTCTATATTTGCCAGAAATGGTCAGATGGGAGTTGCATTAATCTGGTGGGCATTCCCGATCACGGAAGTGATTGCATGTCTGGTGGGATATGTATTCTTAAAGAGAATCAGAAAAAACAAGGTTTTAAAGTAAGGAGGAAACAGGAATGGTAAAACGAATCATTACGATCAGCAGAGAATTTGGAAGCGGCGGACGTTTCATCGGCGAGGAAGTGGCAAAGAAGCTGGGAATTGCTTATTACGATAAAAATATCATCAATCAGATAGCGGAAGAATCAGGACTGTCACCGGATTATATTCAGGAAAGTGCCGAATTATCGCCAAAGAAAGGACTGTTTGCCTATGCATTTGCCGGACGGGATATCACGGGAAAATCTTTGGAAGATATGGTATATGAAGCACAGAGGAAGGTGATTCTGGAACTTGCGGATAAGGAATCTTGCGTTATTATAGGAAGAAATGCAGATTTTATACTGAAAGACAGGGATGATGTGCTGAATGTGTTTATTCATGGAGATATGCCGGAAAAGATACAGCGTATCAGCAGGTTATATCATGTCAGTGAGCAGGAGGCTGTAAAGCTGATAGCAGATACAGATAAAAGGCGCATGACAAATTATAACTTTTATACCGGGCAGAAGTGGGGAAAGGCCAGCAATTACACGTTGTGTCTGAACAGTTCACAGCTTGGATATGGCAGATGTGAAGCGGTTATTATGGAGTGCAGATAGATCTGTGGGGACAGAAAAGTATCCGGGGCTAATGAAGATAATTTAAAAATGATTTCCAAATTGAAAAGGAGAGGTCAAAATGGCAAAAGCCAGATATAAGATAAAACAGATGACTGAGTAACATACTTTTCTGCAATCCGTGCAGGGACAGCATGTTACTGTACAGGAAATCAGAGAATACTTCAAAGACCGTGAAATTGCAGTCGGAACGACAACAATATACCGGCAGCTGGAAAAGATGGTAAAAGATGGTTTGGTTGAGAAATATGTGGTAGAAGGTACAAACAGTGCCTGCTTTGAGTACATAGGAGAGAGTGAGACATCTGATTATGAGAGCTGCTATCATTGCAAGTGTGAAAAATGTGGAAAACTGATTCATATTCAATGTGATGAGATTGAATGCCTGAGCAGACACATGACAGAACATCATGATTTTCAATTAGATCCCAAACGTACTGTCTTCTATGGAATCTGTAATGAGTGTAGAAAAAACACTTAAACCAAAATAAGAACGTTAATGAGAAAGGAGAAGGATATGACTACGGAAAAAAGAAAACATCTTGCAGCATGGTTTAGCATCATCTTTATATTCGTGACATTGGCTTCTCTTTTCTATATTGTCAAAGAAGAAAATCATAAATGCACAGGAGAAGACTGTCCTGTCTGTGCGTGTGTTTAAGACTTTTTTTGTGTAACTTTGTGCTCGGTGATATTGTCCGTTATCTGTGCGGTTATAGGAATTTTGTTATCCATACTTGCCGGAACACCGGTTGGCTCGACTATCGTGGCTGCAGATATGGCAGCATTCTTTATCAGTTGTGTAGCAGGACGGATGATGGGGAGAAGATGATATGAGAAGAAAAAAATGGATTATTCTTGGCGTTTGTATGCTCTTTTGTATGATAAATATAGCTGGATGTGTAAAAAAAGAAAGCAAGAAGATTACTACAGGCTCTTCCGTGGATAAAATCGTAAAGGAAAAGACAGAAAAAAAAGAAACTCAGAATACAAAACGTAAAGAAACGAAAAAACAGCAGGAAGAGAAAAGCCAGGAATCGAAGGGACAGGGAGGGCAACAGACACCAGGCAGTGATGTTGATTATGACCTTACAAATATGAATAAAGATATGGTCTATGCTGCTTTTTATCAGCTGATGGTAGAACCAGATAAATATATTGGAAAGACACTTTGCATCGATGGCTTATATTATACTGGACAAAACGAAAAAACTGGAACATACTATCATTATAGCATTATAAAAGATGCACTGGCCTGCTGTTCACAGGGACTGGAGTTTGTCTAGGGAGATGTGTTACATGTATATTCGGATGAATATCCCAAAGATGAGACAGAGATAGAGGTAAAGGGAACATTTAAAACGTATAAGGAACCTGGAGACGATACATTATACTGTCACCTTGTGAATTCAGAGATGCAGGTAAAATAAAAAATGAAAAGATGATAAGAATGAAACAGGTTGCAACGAAGATAACGGAATATGTAAAGAAAAGCAAAAGAGCAAAATTATATGGAGTATTTGGTCTGATATATCTGATTGCAGTTATATTTGTCATGAATGATGCATGGCTGTATCAGACACCAATTGCAAAACTTACAAAAGTAGAGACAAGCATAGCAGGAGAGAATAAAAGCACCCGCGGAACACAGGAAATCAAATATAAGCAAAAAATCCGGGGTGTGATATTAAATGGAACGAATAAGGGGAAAATCGTTGATTTTTCTAACGAATATACCTATACAGGAATGTTAAAACAGAAATATCACAAAGGGGATAAAGTATTGCTGAACGGGTCTGAAAGTAATGTGGGATCCAGTATACAGAGCGTAAAAAGAGATACAGAACTTGTTGTTTTGCTTGGACTTTTAATATTTGCACTGATGACAATCGCAGGAAAGAAAGGCGTGCTCACGATTATAACGGTTGGAATCAATATTGTGATATTTTCAGTAGGATTTTTAAAAAGCGGTGATGATGCGGATGTTGTAGCAATCTGTAATAAAATGGTACTCTTCTTTGCAATTGCTACATTGATCGGATTAAATGGACTTCACAGGAAAACATGGGCGGCCTTATTGTCAACACTATGTATACTGGCAATGATCATGGGAATATTTGAGGTAGTGATCAGTCATACCGCAGAACTGGATTATTCTACGATGGAATATTTGGGAAGCATTGATAATCCGGATGAGATTTTTCATGCGGAGATCCTGTTATCCGGACTTGGAGCAATCATGGATGTTGCAGTGGCAATTGCGGCAGCTTTGAGTGAAATTGTTACGAAGCGGCCAGAAGTTACATTCCGGGAGTTATTCCGGTCCGGAAGAGAGATTGGATATGATATTATGGGAACGATGATCAATGTATTGTTATTCGTGTTTGGCTGTGGCCTGATTCCGATGTGTGTGATCAGGATGAATAACAGTGTCCGGTTTATGACGATCATCAAATTACATATTCCGTGTGAATTATGCAGATTCTTCATAGAGAGTATTGGAATTGTACTGGCAATACCAGTATCTATCCTGATCACATCTGTGATAATGAAATTAACGATAAGAAAGGTGAAGAAGATATGTTGATGATACTGGGATTCATCCTGTTATTTTTGATCATGATTATTGGCGGGGACAGAGGTGTGATATCATTGATATCACTGGTTGGAAATATGCTGCTGCTTAGCCTGGCTATCTGGCTGATGGCAGCGGGAGCACCGGTACTTCTGGTTACGGTCGGAGTAGGAATCATCATTTCATGTGTCACATTATTTTATCAAAATGGTACCAATGAAAAGACGAAGAGTGCATTTACAGCCGTATTGATTACAATGGCGGTCTTGTTCTTCTTTATCTATATGGTGGTGTGGAGAAGTGAGGCAGGAGGACTGAATGAAATACAGGCTGCGGAAGATGATGTATTATATTACAATATGAATCTGGATATTAATATGAGAAATGTTGCGACAGCTGTGATCATACTCAGCACGTTAGGTGCTGTGTTAGATATGGCACTTACGGTTACCACTTCCGTTTACGAGGTCAGTATTCACAAACCGGAGATGAAACTGACAGAACTTGTAGAAAGTGGAATGCAGATCGGAAGAGAAGTAATCGGGACAACGGTGAATACATTGTTATTTGCGTATCTTGGAGAATCACTATTATTATTTTCTTATCTGAAGATGCAGGATTATACACTGGAAACATTATTAAATTCGAAAATATTGTTCCAGAATTGTGTATCAATGATATTTGGTGCGATCGCCTGTGTAGTGGTGATGCCGGTTGCGGCGGTATTGGTGGGAAAACGTATTAATATCGTATAATTGCTTCTAATTTTCCGTATTATAAGCAAAAGGCAGCAGATATTTTGCTTTGATTTTTCCTGGTTTCCTGTCATTAACACCGACATAGATGTTCCCACTTTCACATAGTATGGCGGATCCTACAGTATGATTTTGATCTTTTTCGTCATAATTTGAATGTATAGTCTTTTGGGCTTTTTCGATTAATGCCATGATCCTGCACGGTTAAAGGACATATCCAAGGTCAACATTTTATGATTATTTTGATGACATTTATGATCTGATGGATTATTGCTGGATTGCAATTATGAAAGACATGGATATGGAAAAATGTTTTTGGCGAAGGAGCAATTAAGCAAAGAGGAAGCATTACAGGCGGTTTGCTTTTTGCTTGGCAGTGTCGAAAGGGAGGCTCACAGAAAATGATTTTGTATTTCAGTGCAACAGGAAACGGGAAATATATTGCAGAACAGATTGCGGAGAAAACAGATGAAAAATGTATGTCTATCGTAGACTGCATCTGTGAGGATAAGTATTGTTTCTCCAATGAAAAAATATTTGGAATGGTGGTACCGACTTATTTCTGGCGTCTTCCACGGATTGTTGCAGAATATCTGGGAAAGCTCAGAATTGAAAATTGTGGATATACATTTTTCCTTACCAGCTATGGAGCAACGACAGGTGAGGCTGGCAGTATGGCGAAGAAGATTATGGCTCATAATGGGCAGAACTTTGATGCCTACTATAGTGTGATTATGCCGGATACATGGACACCGGTATTTGACCTTACGAATAAGAATAGAGTTGATAAATGGCTGAGTGACGGCAAAAAGCAGCTTAAGCTTGTTATCGGCAATATAATGTCAAAAAGAAAAGGAAATTTTGTAGACAGAAAATTATATAGCCGGAAACCTGAACTATAATCCGGAAGTGCATTGCACCCATCATGAACACGAGCATTCCTGCGGAGAACATCATTGTGGTGAAGATAAGCATGGCTGTAACGGTAATGCAGGTAACTGTTAATGAGTGAGTCAAGCCTACTATTATCTGTGGAGTATTCTACGGATAATGGTAGGCTTTTTTCCTTTTTTTTGATAGGATTTGCTGAGTAATTCATTGTAGGTAGTTTGTAGACAGTTCCAGATACCACGGAGTTGTGCATCTGTAAAATTTACTAGTTGGAGTAACATTTTTTGAACATGATTATTTCTGATTCCATAGTTTTTTAGACATTAAATTTCTCAACAGAAAAATTATTATTTTATAGATGCAGTATTTGCGAGCGTAAATGTTACATTTTGGAGTATAACATTGAAAAGTTTTGCAAAAAAAAATCAAAAAATTAGCACTCGCCTCTAGACAGTGCTAACAAAGTATGTTATAGTACAAATAGAACAAAGGAAGAAAGATAAAGAATCAAAGATATGATTCCGAATCGAAACTCCAGAAGTTCCAGCAAACAACATCCAGGAATTATCCGATGATGCTAACAATACATTTTAAACATTTGGAAGGAGAAATGACTTATGATGATGCCTAGTATTTTGGGAGAAAATTTATTTGATGATTTTATGAACGATTTCAGATTACCTGCATTTCCGGATGTAGACAAAGAACTGTATGGAAAACATGCAAAGAATTTAATGAAGACAGATGTAAAAGAAACCGAGAAAGGTTATGAAGTAGATATGGATCTTCCGGGATTTAAGAAAGATGAGATTCAGATGGAGCTGAATGATGGAGTGCTTACCATCAGCGCAGCCAAAGGACTGGACAAAGATGAGGAAGACAAGAAAGGTAACTACATCAGAAAAGAGCGTTATGCAGGCAGCATGAGCAGAAGCTTCTATGTAGGAAAACACGTAACCGTAGAGGATGTACATCCGAAATACGAGAACGGAATCCTCTCCTTCAGTGTTCCGAAAGAGGAAGCAAAACCAGTGGAAGAAAAGAAAAATTATATTTCCATTGAGGGATAATTAAATAAGGTAAGAACCGTTGCCACGGTGGGAGCAATCCTTCTGTGGCAAAAAAATACAACAAAATTAGCACTCGAGGGTTGACAGTGCTAATAAAACGATGTAATGTTATATTGCAAATAGAACAAGAGTGAAAAGGAGGTTGTCTATATGAATATAAATAAATTTACACAGAAATCACTGCAGGCTGTTCAGAACTGTGAACGTATTGCAATGGACTATGGCAACCAAGAGATTGCACAGGAGCATCTGCTCTATGCGTTGCTGACACAGGATGATAGCCTGATCGCGAAACTGATGGAAAAGATGGGGCTTGATAAGAACCTCATCATTAACAGAGTAGAAGAAGCCATTCAGAAACGTCCGAAAGTCCAGGGCGGACAGCAGTATGTCGGACAGGATCTGAACAATGCACTGGTACACGGTGAAGACGAAGCAAAAGCTATGGGAGATGAATATGTATCTGTAGAACATCTTTTCCTGGCAATGATGAAATATGCAAGTAAAGATATGAAGGCACTTTTCCGTGAAGTGGGAATTTCGAAAGAAGGATTTTTACAGGCATTATCAACCGTCAGAGGTAATCAGAGAGTGACCAGCGATAACCCGGAAGATACCTATGATACATTGAACAAATATGGTACCGATCTGGTAGAAAGAGCAAGAGAACAGAAGATGGATCCGGTTATCGGACGTGATTCCGAGATCCGTAATGTGGTCAGAATCCTTTCCCGTAAGACGAAGAACAACCCGGTCCTGATTGGTGAACCTGGTGTAGGTAAGACAGCAGTTGTAGAAGGTCTTGCACAGCGTATTGTACGCGGTGATGTACCGGAAGGACTGAAAGAGAAGACAATCTTCTCCTTGGATATGGGTGCTCTGGTAGCAGGTGCCAAATATCGTGGTGAATTCGAGGAACGTCTGAAAGCAGTACTCGAAGAAGTCAAGAACAGTGACGGAAGGATCATTCTGTTCATCGATGAGTTACACACCATTGTCGGAGCAGGTAAGACAGACGGAGCCATGGATGCCGGTAATATGTTAAAACCTATGCTGGCAAGAGGTGAACTCCACTGTATCGGTGCAACGACACTGGATGAATACCGTCAGTATATTGAAAAGGATGCCGCACTTGAGAGACGTTTCCAACCGGTTATGGTAGAAGAACCCACCGTTGAAGATACCATTTCTATCCTTCGTGGATTGAAAGAGCGTTATGAAGTATTCCATGGTGTGAAGATCACAGATGGTGCCCTGGTAGCAGCCGCAAGATTATCTGACCGTTACATTTCCGACCGTTTCCTTCCGGATAAGGCTATCGACCTTGTAGATGAGGCGTGTGCATTGGTTAAGACAGAACTGGATTCTATGCCGGCAGAGATGGATGAGCTGAACCGTAAGATCATGCAGATGGAGATTGAAGAGACGGCTCTTAAGAAAGAAGATGACCGGTTAAGTAAAGAACGTCTGGAACACTTACAGCAGGAACTGGCAGAGCTTAGAGATGAATTTGCCGGTAAGAAAGCACAGTGGGACAATGAAAAAGTCGGTGTCGAACGTGTACAGAAACTACGTGAAGAGATTGAGCAGGTCAATAAAGACATCGAAAGAGCACAGCATTCCTATGATCTGGAGAAGGCAGCAGAACTTCAGTATGGCAAACTGCCACAGCTTCAGAAACAGTTAGAAGAGGAAGAAGCAAAGGTAAAAGACGAAGATCTGTCTCTCGTACACGAAAGTGTCAATGACGAAGAGATCGGAAGAATCGTATCCCGCTGGACAGGAATTCCGGTTGCCAAGTTAAATGAAAGCGAACGAAGCAAGACTTTACATTTAGGTGATGAACTGCATAAGAGAGTCATCGGACAGGATGAAGCGGTAGAACTGGTAACAGAAGCCATCATCCGTTCCAAAGCAGGAATCAAAGACCCGACCAAACCAATCGGTTCGTTCCTGTTCCTTGGACCTACCGGTGTAGGTAAGACAGAGCTTGCCAAAGCACTGGCAGAGAATCTGTTCGACGATGAGAACAACATGGTACGTATTGATATGAGTGAGTACATGGAGAAATATTCTGTGTCACGTCTGATCGGAGCGCCTCCGGGATATGTCGGATACGATGAAGGCGGTCAGCTTACCGAGGCAGTCAGAAGAAGACCTTATTCGGTTGTACTGTTTGATGAGGTAGAAAAGGCACATCCGGATGTATTCAATATCTTGTTACAGGTATTAGATGACGGACGTATCACCGATTCACAGGGACGTACCGTGGACTTTAAGAATACGATCCTGATCATGACATCCAATATTGGATCTCAGTATCTGCTGGATGGTATGGACGAAAATGGCAACATCAGCCAGGAGAGCCAGAATGCGGTAATGGAAGACTTAAGAGCACACTTCAGACCAGAGTTCCTGAACCGTCTGGATGAGACGATCATGTTCAAACCATTGACGAAAGACAATATTTATGACATTATTGACTTATTAGTAGCTGATGTCAACAAACGTCTGGCTGATCGTGAGATTTCAATCTTCCTGACCGAAGATGCGAAGAAATATGTCGTAGACGGAGGATACGATCCGAACTATGGTGCAAGACCACTGAAGAGATTCCTCCAGAAACATGTCGATACACTGGCAGCAAAACTGATGCTGCAAGGTGACGTTGGAGCACAGGATACGATCATCATAGACGTAGAAGACGGTAAGCTTGTGGCAAGGAGTCAGAGCGTGTGCGAATAATATTTCACATAGATGTCAATTCAGCATATCTTAGCTGGACAGCAGTAGAACAATTGAAAAACGGAGCCGGGGTGGATATCCGGACGATACCTGCGATCATTGGCGGAGACCAGAAGTCCCGCCACGGTATCGTACTGGCCAAATCCATTTCGGCAAAAAAATATGGCATTCGTACGGGGGAACCTGTTGCGAATGCCTTTCGTAAGTGTCCGAATCTTAAGACCTATCTGCCGGATCATCAGATGTACCGTGAATATAGCAGAAAGCTGATGGAATTTTTACGTACTTACACGACACATATAGAACAGGTCAGTGTGGATGAATGTTATATGGATTTTACAGAGATTGCGGATCGGTTCACATCTCCGGTGGAAGGTGCGTCTGAAATCAAAGATGAGGTGTATAAAAGGTTCGGATTCACGGTGAATGTGGGGATATCTTCCAGAAAAGTCCTGGCAAAGATGGCATCTGACTTTGAAAAACCAAATAAAGTGCATACCTTATTTCCAGAAGAAGTCCCGGCGAAAATGTGGCCGCTGCCGATCGGAGAATTATTCATGGCAGGCCGTTCAAGTGTAGAGACAATGAAGAAGCTTGAAATCTATACGATCGGAGATCTGGCGAATACAGATCCGGAAATTTTGGAACTGCATTTGAAAAGCCATGGAAGAAAGCTATGGGAATTTGCCAACGGGCTGGATGATTCGGAAGTGGAAAGTGTCCGTGCAGAGGCAAAAGGAGTCGGCAATTCCACGACACTTCCCAAAGATCTGATAACAGAAGCAGAGGCATTGCCGGTATTGAAAGATCTGGCTGTAAGTGTGGGACGACGGTTGAGAAAAGCCGGACAAAAAGCCGGAATGGTGAGCGTAGAAATTAAGTATCACACTTTTAATCAGGTGTCTCATCAGAAACAGATGGAGAGACAGACGAACCAGGATCAGGATATTTATCAGGCATCTATCGAACTGTTCCGCGAATTGTGGAGCGGGGAACCTATCAGACTTCTTGGAATCCGGACGTCCAAATTATCGGAAGAAAGCGAACCGGAGCAGCTGAGCCTTTTTGATATGAAGTTTGAATCTGAAGAGACGAGGAAGAAAAAGAAGAACTTAAAAGAGGCATTAAAGAAATTAGAAGGAAAATACGGGGATGGGATTGTGAAAAAAGGATGGTAGCAATCCCATCCCCGTATTTATTTTAAAAACTACAGATAACAGTTTCGTTCTGAACAACATCCTGCCCGGTAAAGAATCTGACATCCGGGAAGTCTTCGCAATTCGTAAGAACAAAGACGCATGCCGTGTCAAATCCCTCTGATTCAATAAATGATTTATCAAATTTTAAAAGTTTTGTTCCTGGTTTTACTTTCTGTCCCTCTTTTACAAGGATTTTGAAGCCTTTACCATTCAGACTCACGGTATCTAATCCGACGTGGATCAGAATTTCAGCTCCGTTTGCTAATGTCATGCCGACCGCATGATTTGACCCTTCGGCAACCATAGAGATAGTTCCGGCGCAAGGTGCACAGATAAGTTCCCCGGAAGGAATGATTGCAAGTCCGTCACCTAATGTTTTTGCAGAAAATACAGGATCATTTACTTCTGTGATCGGAATTGTATTTCCTGATATAAATGCGTATACATCGTTTCCGGTGTCTTTTGATTTTCTTTTAAATAAACTCATGATTTTACCTCCATCTGATAAATAAGTGTGCTGTATTCTTTGATCGTTCCATCGTATTGCCCAAACAAGATCTGTGCATGCCCGGGCAGTGTGAATGGGATTGGTGAATCGGTATAGTTTTGGGCAAAGATGAATTCCTGGCGGCCGCTGCTTCTGCTGGATACCTCAATGCCTTCTGGAATGTGATCCATGATGACCGGGAGCTCCTGTTCCTGGATGATCTGTCTGTAAAAATCATAATAAAACGTATCTTCGGCGTCTGCACAAAGATAAAAAGCAAGGCCATCTCCATATTTGTGAACAGTTAATGCAGGGTACCCGGCATAGAAATTATCGGCATACTGCATAAGAGGAACAGCGCCTTTTAATTGTACAAGATCACACAGATGTGTACAGAGATAGGTGGCAGGCAATGTCATAAAATTATTGCTGGCAGGAACCATATGGTTACATTGATTATCATATAATCCATCGATCTCTTCACTGCGGATACCAAGTACATCGATAAGATGATGCGGGGTTCCGCCAAGGTGGCAGAGATCGGTTTCATTTACGATGCCGCTCCAGTAAGTCATGATAAGAATGCCGCCGTTTTGTACAAATGTTCTTAATTTTTGTTCAATGCCAGAACGGAACATATAAAGCATGGGAGCAGCAATGATCTGATAGCCGGTCAAATCCTGATCCATGTTGATAATATCGGTGTTCAGGCCGTTCTTACGGAATGCCTGATAAGATTTCAGAGCAGCTTCATGATAAAAAAGTCCCTCATTTCTTGGCCCTTTGGCATCTTCCATAGCCCAGCGGCTTTCCATATCATAGAGAACGGCAGCAGGTGCATGCACGGAAGAGGCCGGGACGTCGGCAGCGGTTAAAGTTTGTAATGCGATACCGGTATCTGTTACCTCGCGGAAAATGCGGGTGTCATCTCCGCCGTAATGATCTATCACGGCACCGTGGAACTTTTCAAAACTTCCGCGGCTTGCGCGGATCTGAAAGAATTGTGCGCTGTCTGAACCATGTGCAATTGCCTGCAGGCTTGCATTCATAAGAAGCCCCGGATGTTTGGCTTTACTTACTTTCTGCCAGTTTGGACTTGCTGGGCAGGATTCCATAAGAAGGAATGGCTGCTGCTTCATACTTCGCATCAGATCATGCTGGAAGGCGGTATCGTATGCGGTATGGATATCGGAATCTTTATGCCAGGCCGGATAGCTGTCCCAGGAGATATAGTCTACGTGCTGGGCAAGCCGGTAATAATTCAGTCCTTTATAATCATCCATAAAATTCACGACCGTCGGCTGCATGGCACCGGCATCACGAAGAGCAGTGATTTCGTGACACATAAAATCTGTAGTCTGTTCTGTGACGAAACGTTTCCAGTCGAGATTCAGGCCATGAAGTCCTTTGTCGCCGATGGAAGACGGACTTTCTATCTGGTCAAATGAATTGTAAGTGTGACTCCAGAAGGTAGTCCACCAGGCGTGATTTAAAGCATCTATTGTATGATATTTCTTTTTTAACCAGACACGAAATGCCTTCTGACACAATGGACAGTGACACTCGTCGCGGTATTCATTGGAAATGTGCCACATGATAACGGCAGGGTGATTCCGAAACGTTTCCGCGAGTTTCCGGTTGATTTTCCGTACCTTTTCTCTGTAAACAGGAGAAGTATAACAATGGTTATGTCTTTCGCCGTAGTGGTAACGGACTCGGTCTTCGCGGACCCGGAGAACTTCTGGATATTTTTCGGCAAGCCAGCGTGGGCGTGCTCCGGACGGAGTTGCGAGAATGACTTGAATCCCGTTTTCGTATAGACGATTAATCGTATCAATCAGCCATTGAAAATGATAATGGTCTTCCTCTGGCTCCAGTACGGACCAGGAAAATACTCCCAAAGTTACCGTATTGATCCGGGCTTTTTTCATAAGTACAATATCTTTTTCTAATATATCCGGGCGGTCCAGCCATTGTTCCGGGTTGTAGTCACCGCCGTAGATAAATCCTTTTCTTAAAATGTTCATAAATTGTGTCCTTTCCGCTACTAAGAGTTTAAATGCTTTCCTGCGGAAGGACAAGAGGGGAAGCGTTCACATTTTTGCACAACCGCATGGCAAAAACACGGCTTTTTTTCGAATGAAAAGTGGGGTAGTATAACGATATCAGATCGATGCAGATCAGAAAGGAGCAAGAATATGGGAATGAGACCAAATTATCATATCTCACCGAAACATGGATTTTTGAATGATCCAAATGGTCTGGCACAGTTTCAGGGAAAGTATCATGTATTTTATCAATGGCTTCCGGATGTTGTACCGCAGGGAAATAAGATCTGGCGGCATTGCGTGTCAGAAGATCTGATTCACTGGTCGGATCAGGGATGTGGGCTGAAACCGGAAGAGTGGTATGAAAAGAATGGATGTTATTCTGGTTCTGGAATTACAGAAGGAGACAGCTATTATCTGTTTTACACAGGAAATGTGAGAGATTCCGAAGGCGGCAGGGAAACTTATCAGTGTCTGGCAAGTTCTTCGGATGGAGTGAACTTTCATAAGGAAGGGCCTGTGGTATATCTTCCGGAAGGCTATACACCACATTTCAGAGATCCAAAAGTATGGAAGAAGAATGGCCGCTAGTGGATGGTTGTCGGAGCACAGACAAAAGAGCTGAAAGGAAATGTAGCTTTATTTGTTTCGGATGATTTGAAAAAATGGCAGTGGAAAGGCAATATGCTGGATTCTTCCATGGATTGGGGGTATATGTGTGAATGCCCGGATCTGGCAGACATGGGAGAAAGACAATTCCTTATTGTGAGCCGTCAGAAAGAAGACGGATGCAAAGGGATGGTATTTGCCGGAATAATGGATTATGAACAGGGAAGATTCCATATAAGTGAAGACACAGGTGTACTTCTGGATGAGGGATTCGATTTCTATGCGCCACAGACATTTACTGATGAAAGTGGACGACGCCTTTTGATGGGATGGATCGGAGCAGGAGAGATTGAATATCAGATGAGTCAGCCGACCGTAAAAGAAGGATGGCTGCATGTGCTTACGATACCGCGGGAAGTATATGTGAAGAACGACCGGCTGTATCAGAAGCCGGCAGAAGAATTAAAACATCTGAGAAAGAACGAAGAAAGCATTTGTGGAACCGGAGAGATTGCAATCGACAGACACTCAAAGTGCATGGAGATATTGGCAGAGGGTCTGGAAAATCAGACGATCACATTTGATTTTGGTAAGGTGATCAAGTTCTTATATAAGAAAGAATCGGGAAATCTGCTTGTTTTCAGAAAGAAGTGGAATGGAGAAGGATATGATGAGAAAGAGATCCATCTGGATAAACTGGAAGATTTCAGAATCTATCTGGATCAGTCTACGGCAGAGATATTCCTGAATCAGGGTGAAAAAGTACTGACTATGAAGTCGTATTTCACAGAGGATACGTTGATCCATATGAATTCTGAACTGCAGATAAAAGTGAAAACATGGTTATTGGAGGAAGAATGATGGCAAAAGAGACAGATTATAAAGCAGTTGCACAGCAGATCATCGAAGTTGTCGGTGGACCTGAGAATATCATTTCTGTTGCGCACTGTGCGACAAGATTACGCCTGATTGTAAAAAACAGGGAAATCATTGATGACAAACAGGTAGAAGCAATTGATATTGTAAAAGGATGCTTTTTCACGGCTGGACAGTATCAGATTATTCTTGGAACAGGTATTGTAAATAAAGTATATGATGAAGTAATGAAACTTGGAATTGAAGGTTCCTCTAAGAATGAACAGGCAGCCGCTGCCGCAAAACGAGGAAATAAATTACAGCAGTTGGTCCGTGTGTTCGCAGATGTATTCGTTCCGATCATTCCGGTAATGGTTGCAACAGGACTTTTCATGGGACTGAGGGGATTCCTGACACAGGATGCACTGCTTGCATTCTTTGGAACTTCAGCAGATGCGATTCCAAAACAGTTCCTGGAATTTACACAGATTTTAACTGATACAGCGTTTAGTTTTCTGCCTGTACTGGTATGCTGGTCTGCATTCAAAAAGTTCGGTGGATCTCCGGTACTTGGTATTGTAATTGGATTGATGCTTGTAAGCAGTATTTTGCCAACTTCATGGGATGTGGCTCAGGGAAATGCAAAACCACTGATCTTCTTTGGATTTATTAAAGTCAATGGATATCAGAGTTCTGTATTACCGGCATTCATTGTTGGTTTCTTAGGCTCTAAGATTGAACAATGGCTGCATGATCATGTGATCAATGCACTGGATCTGATCGTGACACCATTTGTTACAGTGCTTGTATCACTTTGCCTGGGACTTTTTGTTGTCGGACCAATTTTCCATTCGGTTGAAGTAGGTCTGGTAAGTATCGTATCTGCATTGTTCAGCCTTCCGTTCGGAATTGGCGGATTTATCTGGGGAGCACTTTGCCAGGTAATTGTTGTAACCGGTGTACATCATGCGTTGAATCTTGTTGAGATTGAGATGCTTGCAAAAACAAAATGGAATCCGGTAAACCCGGTAGGTTCTTGCGGTATTGTAGCACAGGCAGGAGCAGCAATGGCAGTTGCAGTAAAAACAAAATCAACAAAAATGAAATCCTTAGGTTATCCTTCTGCAATCTCTGCATTACTTGGAATTACAGAGCCTGCAGTATTTGGTGTAAACTTAAGACTGGTACAGCCTTTTGTATGTGCATGTATCGGTGGTGGCGTCGGAGGATGGATCGCAGCACTTCTCGGACTGAAAGGAACAGGAATGTCTATCACTGGTATTCCGGGAATGCTCTTATATCTGAATAAACAGATGCCGCTTTACATTCTGGTAAATGTAATTGCATTCGCCGTTGCATTTGTACTTACATATTTCTTCGGAATGAAACAGGATGTTGCAGAAGCAGAATAAAAAATGAAGACAGAATTATAAGGAAGAGTAAAATGGACAGGAATCAAATAAAAGTTCTTATCCGGCAGATGACTCTTGAAGAAAAAGCCGGGCAGGTAACGCAATTACCTTCCCGGTATTTTGCAATTCAGGGAAGTCAGCTGACCGGAACAGAGACAAAGCTTGGGATCAGTGAAGAAAAGAAGTGGCTGTGTGGGAGCATCTTGGGAAAACTTGATGCGGTATCTATGAGAAATATCCAGAAGGAGAATCTGGAAAGAAGCAGATTACAGATTCCGCTGATGTTTATGACGGATATTGTACATGGGTATCAGACAATATTTCCGGTACCGTTGGCTATGGCAGGATCATTTGACCCGGGAATGGTCCGGGAATGTGCCAGAATATCTGCGAAAGAAGGAAGTGCCGCAGGATATCAAGTGACATTTTCCCCGATGGTAGATGTCGTAAGAGATCCGAGATGGGGACGCGTGATGGAAAGCTTTGGGGAAGATAGTAAATTAAATTGTGACTTTGGAAAAGCGATGGTAGAAGGATACCAGGGGGAAAATCTGAAGGATCCGGACCGTCTGGCAGCATGTGTGAAACATTTTGCAGCATATGGTGCGGCAGAAGGGGGAAGAGATTATAATACTTCCGATGTATCAGAATTCCGTCTGAGAAATAAATATTTTCCTCCGTTCAAGGCCTGTATTGATGCAGGAGTTAAATTGGTAATGGCAGCATTTGAAGCATTGAATGGAATTCCGGCGACGGCAAATCCATGGCTTTTGCAGGATATACTAAGAAAAGATCTTGAATTTGAGGGAACCGTGATTTCAGACTGGGGGGCGGTACTGGAACTGATCAAGCATGGTGTAGCAGAAGAGGAAGCAGAGGCCGGAAGACTTGCTCTGGAATCCGGGGTACAGATTGAGATGGCGACAGCAGCCATAGTAAAACACATAGAAGCATATGTTAAGAAATTTCCACATCTGGAAGCTATATTAGATGAAGCGGTGGAAAAAGTCCTGATCTTGAAAAACGAACTGGGGTTATTTGAAGATCCATACCGCGGAGTTGATCCAGAGCGGGAAATGCGGGAACTTCGAAGTCCGGATAAAAAAAGGGCAGCATTCCATGCGGCCACAGAGTCGGCTGTACTATTGGAAAATAACGGAATTCTACCACTGACGAAAGAGACGCCGGTTATTCTGACCGGACCATATGCAGAAAGTAAAAATATTCTGGGTCCGTGGTCGGTTGACGGTATCGTAGAAGATGCCATAACAGTAAAAGACGGACTTATTTTAAAGGGCGGCCGGATAAAGGAAGTGATTCAGACTGCATATGAAGAAGTGACAGAACAAGATTCAGACCGTATCGTACAGACTGTAGCATCGGGAGATGTAGTAGTACTGGCACTTGGTGAACCAGAGCTATGGTCCGGTGAAGCAGGAAGCAGATCTGTGATCGAACTGCCGGAACATCAGATCAGCCTTTTGAAAAAACTTCATGAACATCAGATTCCGGTAGTAGTATTACTGTTTAATGGACGTCCATTGGACTTAAGAAAGGTGAAAGAATATGCAGATGCAGTTCTGGAAATGTGGTTTCCGGGAACGGAAGGCGGCAATGCAGCAGCAGCACTGCTGTATGGAGAAAAGAATCCTTCCGGAAAACTGGCGATGAGTTTTCCATATGGAAGCGGTCAGATCCCTGTGTCCTATGATATGGCTCCGACAGGACGCCCAAAAGCCGATCTGGTGCAGGAACCACGATATAAATCACAGTATCTGGATATACCGAATGAACCATTGTATTCATTTGGATATGGCTTGAGTTACACGGAATATGATGTACAGGTCAATGGAAAAATTGTCAGACAAGAACAGGAATACCTGGTACCTGTGAAGGTGACAAATCTTGGAAATATGACAGGAAAAACGGTAGTCCAGATTTATATCGGGAAGAAAAAATCTTTGGTCGCAAGGCCGGTGAAAGAACTTGTGGCTTATAAAAAAATTGAATTACAGCCGGGAAAGAGTAAAGAAATCGTTATTCCGATAGAAGAAAAGACACTGGAACGCTGGATACCGGGAAAAGGCTGGACAAAAGAAAAAGGGGAATATACAATATTGGTTAGTAATGACGGCCGGAACTTTCAGAGAATGGAACTGACGGTCGGATAAAAAATCAAAGTATAAGAAACGAACCAGGGTGAGTAAATGTATAATAGAAAGATAAAGCTGATCAGGGCGTTGCTTGGACATGAAAGAATGTCGTCTGCCGAATTGATGGATAAATTAGATATCAGCCAGAGAACATTGCGAAACGAAGTAAAAGAAATTAATGAAATCCTGAGACAGGAGAATGTTGGAATTTATTCGTCTAATACTGGAGGGTATTATCTGAAAGCAGAAGAAAAACAAAATGTACAGAAGGTCCTGGATCGTATGATCAGGAAGAGTAAGAATGTAATATTGCCGGAGACGCCGGATGAAAGATTTTTATTTGGATTTACCACTTTGTTTTTTGAAAAGCGCCCGATTTCTATACAACGGACAGCAGAAAAATTATTTGTATCTAAAACAGCAATGCTGCAGACCAAGAAAGAAATACAGGATGCATGCAGATGGTACCATGGACTGACGATAGAGGTAAGCAGTAAGGGGTCAAGAATTACGGGTCCGGAAAAAATCCGCAGACATGCCCTGGCGGAGATCATGAACTATTATACGTATGGTGCGATATTGATGGAACGTGTGATCACGTTCCTGTTTGGAAGTGAAAAATATGAAGATTATATTGCACTATATAAAGCACTTCCGGCGATATTACAACAATACGGATATCGGTTAATAGATAAAGCAATCGAAGGGTTTGCCCTGGATATATTTGTCAGTCTTATGCGGAGAGAAAAAGGATTTGAACTGGAAGAAGATGCCGGAGATTATGAGACTTGGCCATGTGTAGAAGAAATATGCAGATTTCTTGAAAAAAAGGAATATGATATTCCAAAGCAGGAACGCAGTTATATGGCAGAGTGTCTGAGAGCAAAAAGAATATTGTACACACAGGGAAAAACGTATGAAGTTCCGGAAGAATATACAGAGATTACGAAAGAATTTCTTGAAATAGTTGACCGGAAATATCATACAGATTACAGAAATAATGAAGAATTATTCACGAGACTGTCTGTACACATCGGAAAGATGATAGAACGGATAGAACAGGGATATTTTGAGACAAATCCGACACTGGAAAATGTATTGGAATATTACGAACGAGAAGTGCGGATGGCAGAAGAACTGAACCAGATACTGCAGGAAAAATATCAATTTATAGCCAATGTACATGAGATCTGTTATGTTGCAATTTACTTAAAGGCATATGACTTCCAGAGATTAAAAGCCGTTATTTTATGTGACATTGGTGAAAGCTTTGCGGATAATATGGCAAGGCAGATTACAGATTACTGTGGTGAAAAGATACACATTCTGGAGAAGATGTCTCTGGCGGAGTACAGACTGGATCCGGTTCCGGTAGATCTGGTAATATCGGGTTCCAGAGTATATGGTGTAGAGTTTCCAAAAAAGACAAAAATTATATACGTGGATTACTTGTTGAAAGAAGAAAATCTGAAAGCGATCCAGGAGTATCTGATGAAGGAAGGAACAGATTATGATAAAGATGATTGCAACTGATCTGGATGGAACAATGTTGAAAAATGACTGGTCAGTATCCGGGATAAATGCTAAGGCAGTAGAGACCGCGCAGGGACAGGGAGTCAGGTGGATGACGGTAACCGGAAGATCTTACAGAGGTGCAATGCCGCTTATGCAACAGTATGGGATCAACTGTGGATATGTATTAATGAATGGGGCAGAATTTCGGGATGAAGAAGGAAGACTGATATTTGCGGAGGATATGGATCCTGAAAAGGCAGCAAAAGTGTGCAGAAAACTGGATGCAGAGGGGATAAAGTTCGAGATCAATACGGATCATGGGGATTATGCGACTACGAAAGAGATGAAATATGCAGATTTTCTGGAAGAGGGATGGCAGCAGATTTTTGAAAAGAAATACAAGATAAGAAAGATACTATGTTTCAGTAAAGATACAGAAAAGATAAAAAGACTTAAGCAGGAGATTTTTGAAGAGACAGGACTTAGCGTATTATCTTCATTTGCAGATAATATGGAGGTTACCGCACCAAAGGCTCAAAAGGGAATTATGTTGAAACAAGTTGCAGAATACTATGATATAAAGTCAGAAGAAGTGGTTGTATTCGGGGATGGATGGAATGATCTGTCAATGATAGATCAGTTCCCAGAATCCTATGCAATGAAGAATGGTACCAGGGAATTGAAAGAACGGGCAGCGCATATTACTGAATATACGAATGAGGAGTCAGGAGTGGGAAAGACCGTGTTGAAATTGCTGGGTAGGAAAAATCCTTGACAAAACTAATGAAATTTGATATAGTTATGAGCATAAGAGCAGTTGCGAATTATATTTACATATAATTTGTGGCTGCTTTCTTTGTTTGTTTATAAATAAAGCGGACATCATCAAAAGACATTGGTCGTGAGAGATATGTCCACAAAGATTAAAAAATAAATCTAGGAGGAATGGAAATGAAAAATGTAAATTGGAAAGAATTATTCATTGATATCCTTGTGGATATCGTAGCAGGTATGATCATCGCAGTTGGTATTTACAACTTTGCATTGAATGCAGATTTCCCGGTAGCAGGATTTTCCGGTATCGCAATCATTCTGTATCACTTATTTGGCCTTCCGGTTGGTGCCGGAACCATCATCTTGAATGTACCTGTTGCAATCTTCTGTTATAAATTTTTAGGAAAAGAATTTTTCTTAAAGTCCATGAAATCGATGATCATTTCATCATTACTGATGGACTACGTAGCACCACTGTTTCCGGTCTATGACGGAAGCAGACTGCTGGCAGCTCTGTGTATGGGCGTATTATGCGGAATCGGATATGCCATGATCTTCATGAGAGGTTCTTCAACAGGTGGACAGGACTTTATCAGTGTGGCAATCAAGAAAGTAAAACCACATATTACGCTTGGAATTATTACATTTGTCCTTGATATCTGTACGATCATTCTTGGCACAGCACTTGTATTCAAGGATATAGACGGCCTGATCTATGGTGTCGTCGTTACTTATCTGATGGCAATGGTAATGGACAGAATCATGTACGGTATCGATGAAGGTAAGATGACCCTGATCGTAACCGACAAAGGTGCTGAGATTGCAGAACAGATTGACGCTTACTCAGGAAGAGGATCTACAATCTTAAAAGGAATCGGAAGTTATTCAAAGAAGGACAAAGATGTCGTAATGTGCGCCTGCAATAACAAGCAGATGTATACCATTAAGAAGATGGTACATACCATCGATCCGAAAGCATTCACTATTATCGTAGAATCGAACGAAGTAGTAGGAGAAGGATTCAAGGAAGAACTTCCGGATATTGAATTGTAAAATAAGACAGTAAAAAATTAGAAGAGACATAAAAGAGTAAGAAGACCAGCCGATTACCGGCAGGTCTTCTTGCTGTAAAAAGAAAATCTTTACATTGCATACAATTTCACAAGCTCTGTAACTACATCCACACTCTTATCCATACCCTCTACAGTAATATGTTCATAAGGTCCGTGATAAGCATGTCCGCCTGTTCCAAGGTTCGGGCAAGGCAGTCCCTTGAAGCTTAACTGGCATCCGTCTGTACCGCCGCGGATCGGAAGTACAAGTGGTGTCACATCTGCATTCTCACACGCTTTTTTCGCATTGTCAATCAGATGCATACAGGTGGAGATAATCTCAGCCATGTTACGGTACTGTTCAGAAATGGTAAGTGTTACAGTACCTTCGCCCCATTTTTCATTCATATCTTTCTCGATTAATTTCAAAGTTTTTTTCTTTGCTTCAAAGAGATCTTTGTCATGGTCTCTTACAATATAATGAAGCTCAGCTTCCGCAACTTCTCCGGACATGCTCATCAGATGATAGAATCCTTCATAATCCTCTGTTCCGCGAGGTGTCTCCATAGATGGAAGAGCATTATTGATCTCCATAGCAACCAGACTTGCGTTGATCATAGTATCTTTGGAAGAACCAGGATGTACGTTGAATCCTTTGATCACGAAATCCGCTTTGCATGCGTTGAAGTTCTCGTACTGGATCTCGCCTTCGGTATCACCGTCCAGTGTATAGCCGTAGTCAGCACCGAACTGTTCTACGTTGAAGTGAGAAGCACCGGTACCAATCTCTTCATCCGGTGTAAATGCTACGCACAGAGGTCCGTGAGGAATCTTTTCTTCCTGAATGCGTTCGATCATTGTCATGATCTCTGCGATTCCGGCTTTGTCATCAGCTCCGAGAACAGTCGTGCCGTCAGAAGTGATCAGTGTACGTCCTTTCAGATCTGCCAGATGCGGAAAGTTCTTAGGACTTAAAATAGTATCACTTGTTCCGAGCCTAAGTTCACCACCGTCATAATTTTCAGTAACAATTGGTTTGATATCATGGTCACAGAAGTCTGATACGGTATCCATGTGTGCGATGAATCCGATCGCCGGCTTGTCTTCCAGGCCTTCGGTAGCCGGAAGCTTTCCGTACAGGTAGCACTGGTCATCCAGAATAACATCTGTAAGACCCAGTTCCTTCATCTCTGCTTCCAGAAGTCTTGCAAGATCGAACTGGCATACAGAAGATGGTACAGTTTCGCTGTTTTCGTCACTTGGTGTACGGACAACGACATATTTCAGTAATCTTTCATAAGCTTTCATAAGTTACATTCCCCTTTTCTTATTTTTTCAAAATATTCTAACTATTACTATAACATAATTTTTCCTTTGCTGCATGGAAAAATGATGGTATACTTATGATATTGTAGGAAAATAGGAGGCAATCAGATGAAATTAACCCAGTTACTGGAACGTTTAGAATATGAAGTAGTACAGGGAGACGACCAGATTGAAGTCACAGAACTGATCAACGATTCCCGTAAAGTGACAGAAGGAAGCGTGTTCGTATGCATCAGCGGAGCGGTTTCCGACGGACATGCTTATGTACAGCAGGTTGCGGAAAAAGGAGCAGCGGCTGTGATCGTAGAAAAAGATGTAGAAGCACCGGAAGGATTGACAGTCATTAAGGTAGAGAATACCCGTTACGCACTGGCATTAACTTCGGCAGCATATTTCGGATATCCGGCAGAGAAGCTGAAAGTCATCGGTATCACAGGAACAAAAGGAAAGACAACGACAACCTATATGGTGAAATCCATTCTGGAAGAAGTCGGCATCAAAGTCGGACTGATCGGTACGATTGAGGCAATCATCGGAGATAAGAGTATCCCGGCAAATAATACAACGCCGGAATCTTATACCATTCAGAAATATTTTTCAGAGATGGTAGAAGAAGGCTGCGAATGTGTAGTTATGGAAGTTTCTTCACAGGGGCTGAAACTGGATCGTACCGCAGGAATTCCATTTGAGATCGGAATCTTTACGAACCTTGGAGAAGATCATATCGGACCGAATGAGCACAAAGATTTCAATGAATATAAATATTGTAAGAGCCTGTTATTCAAGCAGTGTAAGATCGGAATCGGTAATGTAGATGATAAATGGTTCGAAGATATATTCAAAGACGCAACATGCAAAGTGGAAACATTTGGATTTTCTGAAAAAGCAGATATTCGTGCAACGGATGTAAAGCACATCTCAAGACCTGGATACCTTGGAGTACAGTATCATGTAGCAGGACTTATGGACTTTGATGTAGAGATCGACATTCCCGGAGACTTCAGTGTATATAACTCACTGACAGCAATTGCTGTATGCAGACATTTCGGTGTGCCGGTAGAAGATATTAAGAAGGCGCTGAAGGTTGCAAGAGTCAAAGGCCGTATCGAGATGATCAAAGTATCTGATGACTTTACATTGATGATCGACTATGCACACAATGCCATGGCACTCGAAAGTCTTCTGGATACATTAAGAGATTATCATCCGGAAAGAATCGTGACCGTATTCGGTTGCGGCGGTAACAGATCTAAGACCAGACGTTACGAGATGGGTGAAGTATCCGGTAAATTATCCGACTTTACGATCATCACATCTGATAACCCGAGATTTGAAGAACCACAGGCGATCATCGATGACATTGTAGTAGGAATGAAGAAGACAGATGGAAAATACATCACGATCTGTGACAGAAAAGAAGCAATCAAGTATGCGATCGAACACGGCCAGCCTGGAGATGTCATCATTCTGGCAGGAAAGGGACATGAGACATATCAGGAAATCAAGGGTGTGAAACACGATATGGACGAACGTGTTCTGATCAAGGAAGTATTAGAGGAATTAAAGAAATAAATGTACGCTGATATTATCGTTGATATTACGCATGAAAAATTAGATAAAGTCTTTCAATACCGCATCCCCTCTCATCTGGAGGGGATGCTTAAGGTTGGAATGGAAGTTGTAGTTCCGTTCGGCATGGGAAATAAAGAAATCAAAGGCTATGTAACCGGATTCTCCGAACGTGCGGAGTATGCACCGGAGAAGATGAAAGAGGTCTTAAAAATTGCCGAAGAAAGTGTGGCGATTGAAAGTAAACTTGTTGCACTGGCAGCCTGGATGAAGGAATCTTACGGGGGAACGATGATCCAGGCACTGAAGACGGTACTTCCGATCAAGAAGAAAGAAAAAGCAAAGGAAAAGCAGAAGGTACGGCTTCTTTTGCCGGAAGCAGAGGGAAAAGAAAAGCTGGAACTGTATCTGCACAAGAATCAGAAAGCAAGAGCCAGACTTCTGGCGGCACTTCTGGATCAGCCGGAACAGGATTATGATTTTCTGATCCATAAGCTGAATCTGACGAGAAGTGTGGTAAGGGCACTGGAAGAGCAGAAGGTTCTGGCACTGGAATCGGAACAAGTATACCGTAACCCGGTGATTTATCAGCAGAAAGAGCAAAAAGAAATCATTTATACAGAAGAACAGCAGGCGGCAATCCGGACATTTTCGAAGGATTATGAGCAGGGAATCCGTAAGACTTATCTGTTATACGGGGTGACAGGAAGCGGCAAGACAGAAGTATATATGGAAATGATCGATAAAGTCCTAAGTGAGGGCAGACAGGCAATCGTACTGATTCCGGAGATAGCACTGACCTATCAGACCGTGATGCGGTTCTACACAAGATTTGGCGGACGGGTGTCTATCCTGAATTCCAGGATGTCACAGGGAGAGCGTTATGATCAGATGGAACGTGTGAAAAAAGGTGAAGTCGATATCATGATTGGTCCGAGATCGGCTCTGTTCACACCGTTCGAACGACTGGGACTGATCGTCATTGACGAAGAGCATGAACCGACTTATAAGAGTGAACAGGTACCGAGATTTCATGCAAGAGAGACGGCAATCGAAAGAGCACGGATGGAGGGCGCAAGTGTAGTACTTGGTTCGGCAACTCCGTCTCTGGAAGCATTTTATGCGTGTGAGTGTGGCAGATATCAGATGCTGAGGCTTAGGAACCGCACCGGGATGCAGGCACTTCCGGAAGTATATGTGGCAGATATGCGGGAAGAATTAAAGCATGGGAACCGTTCTATCTTAAGTGACCGGTTAAAATTACTGATGCAGGACCGGCTGGAGAAGAAGGAACAGATAATGTTATTCCTGAACCGGAGAGGATACGCAGGCTTTGTTTCTTGCAGAGCCTGTGGATATGTAGTAAAATGTCCTCACTGTGATGTATCACTGTCGGTACACCGGGGCGGAAAAATGGTCTGTCATTACTGTGGGTATGAGACACAGACTGTTAAGAATTGTCCGGTGTGCGGGTCTCCGTATATCGGAGGTTTCCGGGCGGGAACACAGCAGATTGAAGATCTGGTGAAGCGGGAATTCCCACAGGCAAGGGTTCTTCGGATGGACATGGATACCACGAAGAACAAAGGCGGACATGAGAAAATCCTGGCGAAATTCGCAGACGAAGAAGCAGATATCATGATCGGGACACAGATGATCGTAAAAGGACATGATTTTCCAAATGTGACGCTGGTCGGTGTTCTGGCGGCAGATATGTCGCTGTATTCGGATGATTACCGTTCCGGAGAACGTACATTCCAACTCCTGACACAGGCGGCGGGCCGTGCGGGACGAGGCAGACGTCCGGGGGAGGTAATAATACAGACTTACAGTCCGGATCATTACAGTATCCGGATGGCAGCGAGACAGGATTACGAAGGCTTCTATGAAAAAGAGATGAATTACCGGGATCTGATGGGATATCCGCCGGCATCACAGCTGATGGCAGTCCTGATGACCGGATCTGATGAAAATAAGCTTACAACGGCAGCAGAATATCTGAAGAAATATGTAATCAGGGTAAGCGCAGACGGAGAAGTGCAGGTAATCGGACCGGCAAGTCCGTCGGTTGGAAAAGTCAATGACGTTTACCGGAAAGTCATATATCTGAAAAGTGAGGAATATCAGGTGCTTGTGCGGATCAAGAACCATATGGAACGCTATATCGAGATCAACAGAGGATTTGCGAACATGAGGATACAGTTTGACTTTAATCCGATGAATATTTTTTAAAAGATAAAGGAGACAAAAGAGATGGCACTTAGAACAATCAGAGAATTTGGGGATGAAGTTCTGAATAAAGAATGTAAAGAAGTAACGAAGATGACGCTTCGCACAAAAGTACTGATCAACGACATGTTAGATACCATGTATGAAGCAATGGGCGTAGGGCTTGCGGCACCACAGGTTGGGATCCTGAAGCGTATCGTAGTCATTGATATCGGAGAAGGACCGATCGTCCTGATCAATCCGGTGATCCTGGAGACATCCGGAGAACAGACAGGCGAAGAAGGATGCTTAAGCCTTCCTGGAAAAGCAGGAATCGTGACAAGACCGAATTATGCGAAAGTAAAAGCATTGAATGAAGATATGGAAGAAGTGATCCTGGAAGGAGAAGGTCTCCTTGCAAGAGCATTCTGTCATGAGATCGACCATCTGGATGGTAAGTTATATACCAGACTGGTAGAGGGTGAAGTACATGACGTGAACTATGAGGAGGAAGAATAGCATGAAAGTAATATTCATGGGAACACCGGACTTTTCGGTCGGAACACTGGAAGCACTGATCGAAGCCGGACATGAAGTCGTACTTGCAGTCACACAGCCGGATAAGCCGAAGGGACGTGGCGGCAAGATGCAGTATACACCGGTCAAAGAAGCAGCACTGGCACATGGAATCCCGGTCTTTCAGCCGGTGAAGATCAGAGAAGCGCAGGCCGTAGAAGAACTTCGCAAATATAATGCAGATATCATGGTCGTTATCGCATTCGGACAGATCCTTCCAAAAGAAATTCTTGAGATGACACCATACGGATGCATCAATGTACATGCGTCCTTATTGCCAAGTTACCGTGGTGCGGCTCCGATCCAGTGGGCAGTTATCAACGGGGATAAAGTGTCCGGTGTAACGACGATGCAGATGAATGAAGGCCTGGATACGGGAGATATGATCATGAAGACAGAAGTGCCACTGGCAGAAGATGAGACCGGCGGAAGCCTTCATGACAAGCTTGCTAAAGCAGGTGCAAAGCTCTGTGTTGAGACATTAAAGGCACTGGAAGATAAGACCGCAACGTGGGAAACACAGGGAGAAAGCCCGACAGCATATGCGAAAATGCTGGACAAAAAGCTTGGAGATATCGATTGGAGCAAGTCTGCGAAGGCAATCGAATGTCTGATCCGGGGTCTGAATCCATGGCCGAGTGCTTACACAGACTGGAATGGTAAAGTCATGAAAATCTGGGAAGCAAAAGTTCTGGATGAGAATACCGATGCAACCCCGGGAACAATCGTGAAAGTGGAAAAAGACGGATTTTCTGTACAGACAGGAGACGGACTTCTGAAAGTACTGGTACTTCAGATCCCGGGAAAGAAGAGAATGGAAGCGGACGCTTTCTTACGAGGTTATCAGATCGAAACAGGATGTGAACTTTCTTCACAAATGATTAAGAATTGTTAAAAATGTATGAAAACCTGCTATTTGGGGAAATTTTCATATATAATGCAGGTCATAGAGAGCAAGGAGGCTGATAATTATGTATTATCCAATGTATTTTGATCCAACGTATATATTAGTGCTGATTGGTGTCGTGATCTGCCTGATCGCATCTGCGAAGATGAATTCCACATTCAGCAGATATTCCAGAGTAAGGAATCATTCCGGTATGACAGGAAGAGATGCTGCAGAGCAGATCCTTCACAGGGAAGGACTGTATGATGTGCGGATCGAGCATATTTCCGGCAATCTCACTGACCATTATGATCCAAGAACAAAGACGCTGAGACTTTCGGATGCAACGTATAATTCTACATCAGTAGCAGCACTTGGCGTAGCAGCGCATGAATGCGGGCATGCAGTACAGCATGCGATGGGATATGTGCCGCTGAAGTTGAGAAGCAGCCTGGTGCCGGTGGCGAATTTCGGAAGTTCGATCGCGTGGCCGTTAATTATCCTTGGATTTTTCTTCAACAGCAGTACGACCTCTTCACTGTTCATCAATCTTGGAATCCTTGCATTTTCACTTGCAGTGTTATTCCAGATTGTGACATTACCGGTGGAATTTGATGCGTCGCACAGAGCATTAAAGATCCTTGGTAATACAGGCATGTTGTATGAGGATGAAGTCAGAGATACCAGAAAGGTGCTGACAGCGGCAGCGCTTACTTATGTAGCCGGAGCAGCATCTGCAATTCTGCAGCTTCTGCGTATACTGCTTCTGACTGGAAATCGAAGAAACGATTAATTAACGAAAGGGAAGGGGATATAAACCGCTTCCCTGATTGTATATCTATGGGAAGAGGAGGGGACGTATGCAGGCGTCTGTAAATGAAAGAGAATTAGTGCTGGACATGCTGCTTCAGATCACGAGAGACGGTGAGTACAGCCATATTGTTATAAAGAATGTTCTGGATAAATATCAGTATCTGGACAAACGAGAACGTGCATTTATCACAAGAGTGGTAAATGGAACCCTGGAACGCATGATTGAGATCGACTATATCATTAATCTGTTTTCAAAGGTAAAAGTAAATAAGATGAAACCGTTGATACGAACGATCTTAAGAAGCTCGGTGTATCAGATGAAATATATGGACAGCGTACCGGATTCGGCAATCTGTAATGAAGCGGTGAAGCTTGCAGGCAAAAGAGGATTCGTGAATCTGAAAGGATTCGTCAACGGAGTGCTCCGCAATATCAGCAGGAATCTTGACAAGATTAACTATCCGGATGAGAAGGATAAGGTGTCTTACCTTTCCGTGAAGTATTCGCTGCCGGAATGGCTGGTCAAACAATGGCTGAACGTATACGACGAAGAGACAGTAAAGACAATCGGAAGTGCATTTCTGGAAGAAAAGCCATTAACAGTCCGGTTTAATGAACATAAGATCAAAAAAGAAGATCTGGTCGGAATCCTGAAAAAAGAAGGTGTAACGGTTGGTGAAGTGCCGGAGATTCCGTGTGCATTATATCTGTCAGGATATGATCACCTGTCCGTACTTCCAAGCTTCTGCGAAGGACTTTATCAGGTGCAGGATTTAAGCTCTATGCAGGTAGCATTATGGTCAGAAGTGAAAGAAGGAGACCAGGTACTGGATGTGTGTGCCGCACCGGGTGGAAAATCCATACATATCGCAGAACTTCTGAACGGAACCGGCCATGTGGAAGCAAGAGATTTGACTGAATATAAAGTCGATCTGCTCCGGGACAACATCGAAAGAAGCGGCCTTACTAATATTGAGGCAGTATGCCAGGATGCAACTGTGTATGATCCGGATAAGAAAAAGAGTGCAGATATTGTAATCGCAGATCTTCCGTGTTCCGGACTTGGTGTACTTGGAAAGAAACCGGATCTGCGTTATAAGATGAATGAAAAGACGGAAGCTGACTTGGTGGAATTACAGAGGAAGATCCTGTCGGTGGTAAAGGATTATGTAAAACCGGACGGGAAGCTTCTGTATAGTACCTGTACCATACACAGAGAAGAGAATGAGGGGAATGTAGAATGGTTCCTGAAAGAATATCCGGAATTTGAACTGGTGAAAGACAAACAGATGATTCCGGGTAAAGATGCAGGAGATGGATTCTACATAGCAATAATAAAAAGGGTGAACCATGAGTAAGAAAGATATATGTTCCTATAATTATGATGAATTAAAAGAAGAGATGCTTGTAATCGGAGAGAAGGCATTCCGGAGCAAACAGATCTATGAATGGCTTCATGTAAAGCTGGCAGATGATTTTGATGAAATGACGAATCTGTCAAAAGCCTTACGTGAGAAACTGAAAAAAAATTATGAGATCCGCAAAGTGAAGATGATCGATCATCAGATATCAAAAGAAGATCCGACGGAGAAGTTCTTATTCGAACTGGAAGACGGTAATATGGTAGAAAGTGTTCTGATGAAATATAATTACGGCAATTCCGTATGTATCTCTTCACAGGCGGGCTGCCGTATGGGGTGCAGATTCTGTGCTTCAACGATCGGTGGACTGGTAAGAAGCCTGGAGCCGTCTGAGATGTTAAGGCAGATCTATCACATCCAGAAGATTACCGGAGAACGTGTTTCGAATGTTGTTGTGATGGGAACCGGAGAACCGCTCGATAATTATGATAATTTTGTAAAGTTTATCCATATGTTGAGTGATGAGCACGGACTGAATATCAGTCAGAGAAATATTACGGCGTCTACCTGTGGAATCGTTCCGAATATGAGACGGCTTGCGGAGGAAGGACTTCAGATCACACTGGCACTTTCACTTCACGGTTCCAGTCAGGAAAAACGTAAGAAACTGATGCCGGTAGCGAATAAATACGATCTGTCGGAAGTACTGGATGCCTGCGATTATTATTTTGACAAGACAGGAAGAAGGATTACTTTCGAGTACAGTCTGGTAGCCGGAGTGAATGACCAGCCGGACGATATCCGGGAACTTACGACGATTTTAAAAGGGCGAAATTGTCATCTTAATCTGATTCCGGTGAACCCGATCAAGGAAAGAGATTTTAAAAAGCCGGACCGCAAAAATGCCCTGGAATTTAAAAATAAACTTGAAAAAAACGGAATTAATGTTACTATAAGAAGGGAAAGAGGCTCTGATATTGACGGAGCCTGTGGACAGCTGCGTCGCAGACACGCAGCCAAAAGCGAGGGAGAGACAGATGAAAATTTATGCAATGACTGATGTAGGAAGAAGACGTGAGGTCAATCAGGACTATGTATATGTGACAGACAGACCGATTGGACCATTTCCAAATCTCCTTACGGTCGCCGACGGAATGGGCGGACATAAGGCGGGAGATTTCGCGTCCAGTTATACGGTAAATGTATTAAAAGATGAACTGAAGAAGACACCGATGGATAAACCCGAGGAGATCCTAAGGAGCGTAGTCAGTATTGCAAATCATAAATTAATCGAGGCAGCTTCAAGAGATATAAAACTGGAAGGTATGGGAACGACACTGGTAGCGGCAACTGTTGTTGGCAATACATTGTACTTTGCCAATGTGGGAGACAGCAGACTTTACCTGATCAACGATAAGATCCGTCAGCTTTCCAAAGATCACTCGCTGGTAGAAGAGATGGTAAGACTTGGTGGAATCAAAGCAGAAGAAGCAAGAAACCATCCGGATAAGAACATCATTACACGGGCAATTGGTGTAAAAGAAGATGTGGAACCGGACATTTATGAATATCGTCTGAAAAAGGGTGATATGATATTGATGTGTACAGATGGCCTCAGTAATATGGTAGAGGATGAAGACATGTTCAATATTGTCAAAGGTTCCAGAGACGTAGTGGAAGCTGTTCAGATGTTGATAGAAAAAGCAAATAGCAATGGCGGGAGAGATAATATAGGGGTTATCGTAGCAGAGCCACTTGCTGATGAGGTGAGTGTATGGTAAAAGATGGAATCGTACTAGGCAAGAGATATGCTGTACTTAGTAAGATCGGTGCCGGCGGAATGGCAGATGTCTATAAAGGCCGGGATCAGATGCTGAACCGATATGTAGCGATTAAGGTATTAAAGAAACAGTATAAAGAGGATGAAAATTTCGTGAGAAAATTTCGTTCGGAGGCACAGGCAGCAGCCGGACTGATACATCCGAATATTGTAAATGTATATGATGTAGGGGAGGACCGTGGCCTTAACTATATGGTTATGGAACTCGTAGAAGGAATTACATTAAAAGAATATATAGAGAGAAAGGGAAGACTTTCTCATAAAGAGACGATCAGTATTGCGATTCAGATGTGCAGCGGTATCGGCGCAGCACATGCATCGGGAATTATCCATCGCGATATCAAACCACAGAATATTATTATTTCCAAGGACGGAAAGGTAAAAGTTACGGATTTTGGAATTGCGAAGGCCATAACGTCCAATACGGTAAGTACGAATGCGATGGGATCGGTTCATTATACGTCGCCGGAGCAGGCAAGAGGCGGATTCAGTGATCAGAGAAGTGATATTTATTCAATTGGTATAACTTTATTCGAAATGGTAACCGGTCAGGTTCCATTTGACGGGGAGACAACGGTAGAAGTTGCAATGAAGCATCTGCAGCAGGAGATTACACCGCCGTCAGAACTCGTACCGGATATTCCGTACAGTCTGGAGCAGATCATTCTGAAATGTACGCAGAAAAGTTCAGAGAGAAGATATGAAAGTACAGGGGCTCTGATTCAAGATCTGAAGCATTCACTGGTCGATCCGGATGGGGATTTTGTAGTGATCCCTCCAATCGGTGGTATGACAGATACCGTTATCATGACAGACAAAGATCTGGATGATATCCGGCATGGAAATGATGATGAAGAGTATGATACAGAAGAGTATGATACAGATGAGTATGATACAGATACCATGTATGGAAATGATGACAACGACGAAGATTATGAGAATTATGAAAGTGGCAGAGGGGCAGATGAAGTCAATCCGCATATGCATAAGATCATGAAGATACTTACAATCGTAGTTGTGGCGATCATCGTGCTGATCCTTGTATTTACTGTTGGTAAGGCGGCAGGCGTATTTAAATCATTTGGTGGAATTACAACTCAGGACGAGGAAGATAAATCAGGCAAGGTCACAGTACCGGATGTCCGTGGTATGTCTGAAGAGAATGCAAAGGCACTGCTGAATAAAAAAGGACTCGGAATTCAGGTTGTGACAAGAAAAGAGTCTAAGAAGTATAAGGCAGGAAAGATCTCAAAACAGACACCGGAAGCCGGAGAAAAGGTATCAAAACATACCAAGATTGAAGTAGTTGTAAGTTCAGGACTAGTTGGAAGCAAAAAGGCAATACCGTATGTCAGTGGTATGAGTGAGACAGAGGCACAGAATGAACTTGAGGAGGCAGGATTTAAAGTAACTTCAAGTTTCCAGTATGATGACAGTGTTGAAAGTGGAAAAGTAATCAGTACAACACCGGAAGCAGGTACAAAAGCTGAGAAAGGTTCGACGGTTACGATGCTGGTAAGTCAGGGAAGCAATAAGAAGACAGTGCCGGATGTAAGAGGTATGGCAGATGCAACTGCACAGAGTACAATCAAGAGTTACGGATTTAATGTAGGAACTGTAACTTATGATTACAGCGACAGTGTAGAAAAAGGAATGGTCATCAGTCAGACAGTAGAACCTGGAACAAAGGCTTCTGCAGGAACGAGTATTTCTATTACCGTAAGTAACGGACCGAAACCGGAGGAAAAGATAGAAGTACAGAGTTTTGTCGGTCAACAGGAATCAGCACTGAAGAGCTGGGCATCGTCAAAAGGACTTTATACCAATATATCTGATTCACAATACAGTGACAGTTATGCAAAAGGATGTATTATTTCCATGACTCCTTCTTCAGGAACAGTTTCCAAAGGAGGAACAATCAGTTATGTGATCAGTCTTGGATCAAAATCACAAGATAGTAATAACACTGGAAATAATGGTGACAATTCCGGAAATTCAGGAAATAACGGCCAGAATTCCGGTGATGGAAATAACGGTGGTAATCAGTAAAAAGATATGCAGGGAAAAATTATAAAAGGAATTGCCGGATTCTACTACGTTCATGTAGTAGAATTCGGTGTTTATGAATGTAAAGCAAAAGGGGTATTTCGTAAAGAAAAGATAAAACCTCTGGTCGGAGATAATGTAGAGATAGAGGTTCTGGATGAATCCGAGAAGAAAGGCAATATCGTAAAAATCTTGCCTCGTCAGAATGAATTGATACGTCCGGCAGTGGCTAACATCGATCAGGCATTGGTGGTTTTTGCAATCACAAAACCGAATCCGCATTTTAATCTATTGGACAGATTTCTGGTCATGATGGAAAGCAAAGAAATTCCGGTGGTTTTATGCTTTAATAAAGAAGATATTGCAACAGATCCTCAGATAAAAGAACTGGAAGAAATCTACGAAACATGTGGCTATCCAATGGTATTCGTAAGTGCAAAAGAAGAACGGGGAATTGAAAAAATACGTGAATTGCTAAAAGGAAAGACGACGGCAATTGCAGGGCCGTCAGGGGTAGGAAAATCTTCGATCATCAATATTCTGCAGCCGGACGCCGAGATGGAGATCGGTGCGATCAGCACAAAGATTGAGCGTGGCAAACATACGACACGACATTCGGAACTATTCGCGATCGATGAGGATTCTTATATCATGGATACACCCGGATTTAGCTCATTGTACGTCAATGATTATGAAAAAGAAGAATTGAAATATTTATTCCCGGAATTCCGGGAATATGAAGGAATGTGTCGGTTTAATGGATGTGATCATGTGCATGAGCCGGGATGCGCAGTAAAAGAAGCTTTGGAAGAAGGAAAGATTCATAAGATCCGTTATCAGAATTATATAGAAATGTATGAGGAATTGAAGAATAAGAGGAGGTACTGATGATAAACTATGTATTAGCACCGTCAATACTGGCGGCGGATTTCAAAGTTTTGGGTCAGGAAATGAAAAAGACTGAGGATAATGGAGCGGAATATATTCATTTTGATGTCATGGATGGAATGTTTGTACCAAGCATTTCATTCGGTATGCCGGTTATGGCATCGATTCATGATGCTACAGAGCAATTCATGGATGCACATCTGATGGTTCAGGAGCCAATCCGTTATGTGGAAGCATTTCAGAAAGCAGGGGCTGATTCTGTAACTGTACATGTAGAAGCCTGTGAGGATGTAAAAGCTACGCTGAATAAGATCCGCGAATGCGGAATGAAAGTAGGACTTTCTATTAATCCGGAGACGGATGTGAAGGAAGTTGTACCGTATCTTGAAGAAGTGGATATGATTCTGGTGATGTGTGTTCATCCTGGATTCGGAGGACAGAAATTCATTCCAGAGTCATTGGACAAGATTCGTGCGATTCGTGCGATGTTAAATGAAAAAAATCTGGAGACGGATATTCAGGCAGATGGCGGCGTCTATGTAGAGAATGTAAGAGAAGTACTGGATGCAGGAGCGAATGTGATTGTTGCCGGCTCCGCTGTATTCAGAGGGGATGCCGGAGAAAATACTGCAAAATTTATGGAGATACTAAAGAGTTATGAGTAAGAGGATTATCATCATCAGTGGTGGGGAACTGAATGAAGAATTTGTATTATCGATTCTTGAAAAAGAAGAGAATCAGTATGTCATCGGTGTGGACAGAGGTATGGAGTTCCTTTGCAGACATCAGATACTGCCGAATTATATTGTTGGCGATTTCGACAGTGTAAAAAAAGAAATCGGTGATTATTACCGCAATGAGACGAATGTTCCTATTCGTGAATTTAATCCGGTAAAGGATGCATCGGATACAGAGATTGCAATAAGACTTGCGATGACACTAGGGGCTAAGGAAATCCTGATCCTTGGAGCGACCGGAGGGCGAATTGATCATCTCTGGGCTAATGTACAGAGCCTTGCAATTCCATTTAAAGCAGGGATTGATGCCGTTATTATGGATACGCAGAATAAGATCCGTCTGATCGGAGGCGGGGAGACACATCTGAAGAAAGGTGAAACATATGGGCCGTATTTTTCAGTGTTCCCGTTGGGGGAAGAGGTATATGGATTTAGTATTAAGGGGGCAAAGTATCCGCTTGATAATCATACCCTGATTCCTTATGACAGTCTGTGTGTAAGCAATCAGTTTCAGGAAGATGAAGTTACGATCAGCTTCATGAAAGGGATTGTAATCCTGATGGAGACAAAAGACAGATAAAATTTTCATAATAGAATTTAAAGCAAAATTATTCACAAAAAAGTCCTAGCATGGTATAATACAAAATACTGTGTTAAGACTTTTTTATTGTGATATAAGAGTGCCGGAATGAGAATGATTACCGGCAAGACTATCAGACCTAGAGTGCCAAAAAGAGAAAACAGATAGATTCACAGGAGGAAATAGAAAAATGAAATTAGGAATCGTTATTACGAGACCGATTTCATAAATGTCCATATAAGTTGTTAAATGCCTTTAAATGCTGATAGCTAGAGCATTTAACGGATTTCCGACTTGGATAAAACTCTATATAAATTCATGTAAGTTTTTGAAAAATGGCCCACTTTGTGGCCCATTAACTTTTGATTGAAGTCCTAATATGGTAAGGAGAAGTGCTTGTATGAGCGCTTCTTTTTTGCAAGTATTATAATAAAAATAACTGGTGATTAGGTTCCAATATGAATATGTAACTGGAATTTTAAAGGCATAGTATGTTGTACCATCTAATAAATTTTGCTTTCATTTTTGCTCATGACCATGAGACTTTTTTCACTCAAACTGCATGCTGATGATATATTTCTAGTATCGAACAGAACGTTGTTGTATTATGATTTGCTTTTAATTGTCACGGCAGTGTTTAATGGATGCTGTGAAAGCCTAGGCTTTAAAGGATTTTTTGATGATTGACGAATAATTTACACCTTATTTATACCTTTGGAAGACCGGATCGGAATAATAGAGAAATAAAGAAATAGATAAATATAACAGGAAGCAATTTTGTCATATTGGAAATAATTAAAATTTGCTGAACCGTGTTGATTTTATTGATTGAGTATAATAAAAGTAAGAACAGAAACTTCCATGTTTGAAGCGGTTACCAGAATTGACAAAGAAATGCAAGTTAGCCAATCCGGTAGTCCAGCATATTTTTTCATTGTCACCCGACGTTTATACAAAACATATACTTATTCCGCTTGATGCGTCATTCTTGTTCTGAAAACAGGAACAGAATCCTTACAGCGACTGTAAGTGTTATTTATTGTGCTTCTGTGCTATCATTTACCCAGAAATGGATAGGAGGCATTCACATGAAACCAATTTTGAATATTGAAAATCTTACCAAAGTCTATGGGACGTTGCCAAACCAGACGAGAGCACTGAACGGAATCACTTTTCAGGTCATGCCGGGAGAGTTTCTCGGTATTATGGGAAGCAGTGGTTCCGGCAAATCCACGCTTCTCAACTGTATTGCAACTGTGATTCAGCCTACAGGTGGAAGCATTCAGGTGGAGGGAGATACTCTGCAATCCCTCAAGGAAAAGGCTCTTGCCGAGTACCGTGGCAAAAAAGTTGGTTATCTATTCCAGAACTTTGAATTGCTGGACAACCTGACTGGCAGGGAAAATATCCTGCTCCCGACTTCCTTGCATGGGGTAGCCGAAACAGAAAGCAGCCAGCGGCTGAAGCAGTTGGCTGACTATCTGGAAATTTCTGATGTTCTGGATAAGTTTCCGTCCAAGATGTCCGGTGGCCAGCGTCAGCGTGTTGCGGCAGCAAGGGCTCTGATCTTACATCCCCAAATGATCCTTGCCGATGAACCGACGGGTGCGCTGGATTCTAAGAACGCAAGAAGTCTTATGGAGAAGCTGTCCGGCCTGAATCGTGACGAACAAGCTACGATCCTGATGGTAACCCATGATTCCAATGCCGCCAGTTTCTGTAAGCGCATCCTGTTCATCCAGGATGGCGTGATCTTTCATGAGCTTCGGCGTGGAGACGAAAGCCAGCAGGAGTTCTACGGGCGCATCCTGAAGGTGATGGCGCAACTGGGAGGGGGCAGCGCAAATGTTCTCTAATCTCATTCTTCGGAACAGTCGCCGCAGCCGAAAGGAAAACGGTCTGTTTTTCAGCTCCCTGGTGATTTCTATTGTTGCATTTTACATGATTCTTTCCATCTCCACTCAAGATGTGATGCTCTTTTTGCAGAAAATGGAGAGTGACGCAGTTGACAAACTCCTGCTTCTGATTCCTGCGTTTTATGGGATGACCCTCGGTATTCTGTTCTTTTTGATCTATTTTGCCTGCAAGTATCAGTTCGAGCGCAGACGGCATGAGTTTGGTGTTTATCTAATGTTGGGGATGCGTAGAAGTAAACTGTTTGGTATGCTTCTGGCGGAAGATTTCCTGACCAGTATTCTTGCCATGCTCATAGGATTACCTGTGGCTGTGGTGCTTTCAGAAATTGTCAGTCTTGTCACCGCCAAACTGGTAGGCATGGGGATCATCGGTCATCAGTTTTCTTTATCCTGGTCTGCGATTGAATGGACGCTGGCAGGATTTCTGGCAATTAAGCTGACGGCACTTCTGATTTTGAGTGGACGAATCAGCCGCCAAGAGATCGGTACTTTGCTATCCCAGCCAACGAACCACCCCAAAAAGCAAATGCCATCTGTTATCTATGGACTGGCTGCTATATGCGGAAGTGTGATGTTGGCAGTGGCTTACTACATGGCGATTCAGAGAATTGCATGGACAAAGGTAAGTATGATGGGACTGACTTTGCTGTTGGGCATAGTTGGTACGATGCTGCTTTTCTATGGGATGCGTGCGCTGATTGCTTTGATTGTTAAGAAAGGAAAAGGAAATAAGCAGCTGCATGTATTTACCTTCCGGCAGATTCAGGAGAATGTCATTCATCAGTCAAACTCCATTGCCATCAGCTCCCTGCTGATTCTGGCAGCGCTGTGTTGTTTTGGTGCGGGCGTAGGAATTGCAGGAACGAATAGCCTGTCTTCTGACCATGTAATCGACTATACTTTTGAAGATCATACTGCAGAAGATTCATCGCAGGTTCTTCCGAATATAAAGGCAGCCCTGAAAGAAAACGGTTTGGAAAATCAATTTTCAGAGCTTTTTGAAATGAGGGTTGGGAGTATTCACACCACAGAAGATTATGATAATGCCTACAGCATGGACGTTGTTATGGACTCTCTTCGAAGCCTGCCCCAGTCGGAAGACCGGGATGTCCTTTTGAACAATCTTGATTATGCCACATACCCATATTTGATTTGTTTATCGGACTATAATCGTTTGTTGGAATTGTCCGGCAATCCGGCTCTCCAATTAGGCGAAAAGGAGGCCGCTGTCTATATTGATACAGAGTTTACTACGGTAAGCCGTACCGCAATGCTGAACCAAGTATTGGCCGGGCATCCCAAGGTGGAACTGGATGGTAGTCCGATTCATCTTACAGGAGAGGTTCAGTCTGTGAATTTGGTCACGGACCGTTCTATAACCTTGTCCTTTGCATTGATTCTTCCGGATGAAGCATTCCTATATTATAGCCAGGGGATGTATGATACCTATGTCAATGCGGTGCTCAGTGAACAGGCTCTGGATGGAAATAGCCTTATGACTGCATATTTGGATTTGAACGAGAAGCTGGACGAAACTGGCATTGAATATGAAAGCTATCTTCAGAATATGGGTCGTCAGCTTTTCTACACCATAGCATCCAGTTATATTACCCTATATCTAGCAATTGTTTTCCTGGTAGTTGCCAACACCATCGTGGGTGTTCAGTTCCTGATGAGTCAGCAGAAAACCGGGCGCAGATACCAGACTCTGATCCGCCTGGGAGCTACTTACGAAACCCTTTGCCAGTCTGCTGGAAAGCAAATTACCTGGTTTATGGGACTTCCTGTATTGGTTGCGGCTGTCAGCAGTCTGTTTGGAGTCAGGGCGTTATTTACAGGGATACTCTCGTCTCGAACCCGTGGGACAGTGTCTGAAATGCTGCTTGTATCTGCTACTATGATTTTGCTGCTTTGCGTGATAGAATATATTTATATGAGAGTGGTCAAGCGCTCCAGTGATCGGTATTTGCTGACACTGATGCAGCCACAGAGAGAAGAATAATTTGGAAGGAGGTGCTGCCGTGAAAAGAATTGCTGTTGTGGAAGATGAAGTCTATATGCGGGAAGAACTCTGCAATATGCTTCAAAAGGACGGGTATCTTGCGGAGGCAATCACCGAGTTGGAAGATGCCGTTCGGCTCCTGGCAGCCCTCCGTCCTGACCTTGTGATCTTAGACCTGAATTTGCCGGAGATCAGTGGCTTTCAAATCTGCCAGGAACTAAAGAATAAAACCGCTATCCCCGTCCTGGTACTGACTTCCAGAGATCAGGTAAAGGATGAACTGCAAGCGTTCCACTTGGGTGCTGATGAATATTTGACGAAGCCGTGCAGAAAAGATCGACTTCTTGCCAGGGTATCCAATATTCTCAAAAGGTATGAAGGCCGTACCAATCTCATAGAGGGACCAGATTTCCTGTTAGACCAGCAGACCTACACGCTTTATATTCATAATACCTCTGTCGTGCTTCCAAAAAATCAGGGAAAACTGTTGGTTGCTCTTTTGTCCGGCGGCGATGCTCTGGTCACGACGGAGCAACTTTGCATAGCACTATGGGGAACCACGGAATATATAGACGAAAATGCCTTGCAGGTTAATCTGACCAGGCTGAAAAAGACGATGTCCGGTCTTGAGATGAAGCAGCGAATCGTTGCGGTTCGTGGGATGGGCTATCGTCTGGAAACGGGGGTGGCTCCATGAAGCGGCTTTGGCGCATGATAGAACGGTACTACCCCTGGCTGCTGTTGCTGTTGGGCGTGGATTGCTTTTGTGCTATCATTCTTTGGATTTCTGACATTCAGGCATTTCAAACCTTGAGTGGGTTAGTAGTTCTGACAAGCCTCCTTTTGTTTTCAGCAATTCTGTTTGTACTAAACAAGCGGGAGACCACCCGCCGAGAGCTGTTCCGGGATTTCCTCAGTGATCCTACCATCTGCAACGAGGAACGGCTGCTCAGTGCCATCAGCCGGGAAGAAGGAGAATCTATCCGGCTTCTGGCATCAGTTTTACAGGAACACAAAACTGAGAGTAACAGTATGGCAGATGCCCTACAGGACTATGAAGAATATGTGGAGGGCTGGGCACATGAAGCGAAAACGCCCCTATCGTTGTTGACCATGCTCCTGGATAATCGGAGCAACGAAATGTCTCCTCCCCTGCAAGCAAAACTGGATTATGTCCGCAGTCAGCTTCAGGAGGATGTCACTCAGATGTTATACTATGCCCGGTTAAAGAGCAGTACAAAGGATTATCAGTTTAAGGATATCAATTTGAATGACTGCTTGGGGGAAGTTCTGGAGGACTATGCCCCACTTCTGGAAGAAAAGCAGTTTGTAATTATCAATAAACTGCAATCTGAAACAGTCTATACAGACCGTAGAGGGCTCCAGTTTATGTTGGGACAGATCGTGAGCAATGCCATAAAATATAGCAGCGATAGTCCCATGCTAACAATCTCTATGATACATTCGGAGATCGCAGATGTCCTTTCGGTTGAGGATAATGGCATCGGTGTAAAAAAATATGATCTGCCGTATATTTTTCAAAAGGGCTTTACCGGGGATTCTACTGACAGCAGAAAGAAAGCTACCGGTATAGGGCTTTACCTGGTTAAGAAGATGGCTGACGATCTAAACCTTCGTCTGGAAGCTGCTTCCCCGTGGGAAAAGGGCTTTAAGATAGTCATCTTCTTTCCAAAATTGAGATCCAACGGAGGAAAATAATATAAGCAAAAAACGGGGCTGTAAAATAAGTCTCTGCTAAAGAAACGCTAGTTCCGACAAATGCTGGTTCTGGCGTTTCTTTACATTAATATATGTTTTTTGAAAATCGTCACTGTTTTATGTAAAAAGGGTACACTTAATAAGCTTGGATAGATTTCTTCTGTACGTCCATATTTTTTATATCTTACATGTTGTTTTCGTTTGAAAAGAAATTTACGTCCAATAGGGCATATAGGATTTCCGTTCTCATCTCTTATATAGTTTACAGCACGATAAGGATTCGTGTGATGTTTTTTATCTGCCGTTTCTTTTTTGTACATGGTAAATATCATTAAATTTTTCCATTAAAGGTACAAAGCATTCCATGCCTTGTCTTCCATAAAATCAATTCTACGTTAAAAACATACCGTCTAGACAGCTATTTTTTAAGCTATCATTTGAAAGACATATATAATATATAGGCTCAAATGGTGAAAGTGCCCATTTGGGCCTATTATTGTATGAATTCATACGTTACAACCAGAGCAAGATCCACCCGTGTATTACAGTATTGTCATTTTGACAATTTTGTATTACTTACGAGTAGCAGACTTGATTGGGATTACGTCCCCATACCCACGTGAAAATATAATTGCTGGCAATTATATTTTAGCAGATACGCAAGCGTTTCTGGATAAGCGTTACAGACAACAAAATAAGGAAATTTTGATAAGGCATTCACCTGGATAGGTGAGTGTTTTTTTGTTTTTAAGTATTCAATTAACCGAAAAAATAAAAAAATTTTCATCAGGGGGCTGTAAAAATGCCTCTCAGCGTTTCGTATTAATGAAAGGGTATTTTTTGCAGGAAAAATAAAAAATTTTCATCAAGAGCCTGTATTTATGCCCTTCATCTTTTGAATATGTGTAAGGACATTTTTTGAGCCGGCATAAAAATGATTTTTACAACAGTTAGAAACAGAAACGAGGCGAGAAAAGAATGAAATATGAATACATGAAGGAGTCAGAGCAGATGCTTCAGTACTTCCAGTTTCCGAA
>NZ_JAMOYX010000016.1:0-52968 GCF_023669465.1 Dorea sp. MB18-49 | reverse complement strand
AGGAATAAAACTACAAGGTCCCAGCCTGTGCATACGGACTCATGGTTGGAAATTCTTAAGTAAAAAAGTTGACCGTTTGCTCACAAAAAATCCACTGTCTGAGACGAATGTCGAGTTTGGATTTTTTATGAGCTCGTTTTTAGGTCAACTTTTTTGCTTTAGAATTTCCCCATGTTGGAGTCAGCACAGGCTGCGACTTTGTAGTTTTATTCCGGTCGGTGACAGCCGCCATGATGCATTAAATAGAAAATTATTTTAAAAACATCCGCAGCATCTTCCTCTTAAACTTATTATACCTCTGATACCGCACCGGCAGATCCATCCACGTCTTCTTATCCACAATACTTCTGTAATGTGTAAACTCATCAAATCCGGCCTGTCCGTGATATCCGCCCATGCCGCTTTCGCCGACACCACCGAACGGCATGGCGCTGGTGGCAAGATGGATGATGGTATCGTTGATACAGCCACCGCCGAAGTGACAGCGGTCAAGGACTTTCTTCTGAGCAGCTTTGTCTTCACTGAAGAAATACAGTGCCAGCGGATGTGGATGCGATTCCACGGTCTGGATGGCTTCATCCAGTGATTCGTAAGTCAGAATTGGAAGAATCGGTCCGAAGATTTCTTCGCCCATAATGGCATCATCCCAGGTGACATTTTTCATAACGGTAGGTGCGATGCGTAAAATCTTGGCATCGGACTGCCCGCCGATTATTACTTTCGATGAATCGATCAGTCCCTGCAGACGATGGAAATGCTTCCGGTTGATAATTTTACCGTAACTTGGATTTTCCAACGGGTGTTTGCCGAACTGACGGCGGATCTCGGATTTGATTGCATCGATCAACTGGTCACGAATGGCATTGTCGCAGAGGATATAATCCGGAGCAACACAGGTCTGTCCGCAGTTTAAGTATTTTCCAAAAACGATACGTCTTGCGGCAAGTGGAATCTTGGCTGTGGAATCCACGATACATGGGCTTTTGCCACCAAGCTCCAGTGTGACCGGTGTTAGGTATTCAGCTGCATGTCTTAAGACTTCGCGTCCGACCGTCTTTCCGCCGGTGAAGAAAATCTTATCAAAACGCTGGTTCAAAAGAGCCTGATTTTCCGCACGTCCGCCGGTTACGACAGCAACATATTCTTCGGAGAAGCATTCTTCGATGATCTCCTGCATGACACGGCTGGTGGCTGGTGCATAAGCGCTTGGTTTAACAACAGCGGTATTGCCGGCTGCCAGTGCGTCAATCAGTGGTTCCAGTGTCAGAAGAACCGGGTAGTTCCACGGACTCATGATGAGAACTGTTCCGTAAGGCGAAGGCGAGCGGAAGCTTTTGGCGGCAAACTGTGCCAATGGCGTCGGAACCCATTTCTCCTTCGTCAGTTTCTTGATGTGCTTCAACATCCAGCTAAGTTCTGAAAGAGTGAGTCCTACCTCACACATATAGCTTTCAGTCTCGCTTTTTCCGAGGTCGGCTTTTAAGGCAAGGTTCAGATCCGGTTCATGCCGGATGATGGAATCTTTTAATTTTTTGAGTTGTTCTATACGATAATTTACAGGCAGTGTCTGGCCTGTCTGGAAAAATTTATGCTGCTTTTCCAGGATGTTCTGAATTTCTGTTTCTGTCATGTTCACTTACCTCCTGTACAAGATGATACATCTGTTCCAGTTTCTCAGGTCCCCATAACGCAGGTACCGGGTAGAGCGGGTTGGCTTCTTTGTCCGCATAACAGGCAAGCTTTGGAATATCTTCATTACGGATACCGTCCAGGGTCTCCGGGATATTCATGGAAATGTTCATGCTGCGGATGTGGTTGATGAATTCTTCGGCTGCAACTGCATCAAGTTTCGAATCAGAAATGCCGGTGATCCGTGCAAGTCTGGCCAGTTTCTTATGTGCAGCAGTTCCATACGCTTCCAGTACGATCGGAAGGAGTACGGAATTGGCAAGTCCGTGCGGGATACCGTAGCATCCGCCGAGACTGTGAGCTACAGCGTGTACATATCCGACATAACTCTTGGTAAATGCCGTTCCGGCGAGATAAGAGGCGCGGAGCATGTTACGTCTTGCAGTTTTATCATTTCCATTTTTATATGCAGTCTGCAGGTTATCGAAGATCAGCTGGATCGCTTCGATCGATGCGGCGCGGGTCTGCTTCGTAGTTGAACGACCAATATAAGCCTCGATCGCATGTGTCAGCGCATCCATTCCCGTAGTTGCCGTAAGCTGCGGCGGAAGTCCATACGTAACGGACGGCTCCAGAACCGCATAATCCGGAATCAGATTAAAATCGTTAATTGCATATTTGTGATGTGTATCTGCATCAGTGATGACAGCTGCAAGCGTGGTTTCACTTCCGGTTCCGGCAGTTGTCGGAACTGCGATCAGAAGTGGAAGCTTATGCCAGATCTTTAAGATACCTTCCATTTTGGCCAGCGGTTTGTTCGGGCGGGCAAGTCTTGCACCGACTGCTTTGGCACAGTCCATGGAAGAGCCGCCACCGAAAGCCAGAAGTGCCTGACATCCGTGTGCCAGATAAAAATCTTTGGATTCTTCTATATTGGCAGAAGTCGGATTTGCAACTGTATCTTTATATATTGTACATGAAATTTCAGATTTTAAAAGCTGTTTTTCCAAAGGTTTTGTAAGTCCGAGTTTGTAGACCCCCGGATCGGTGACGAGCAGGATATGGGAAATGTGATGTTTTTTCAGGACTTCCGGGACGTGTTTGAATCCGTCGATCAGTTCCGGTTCTCTGTAAGGAAGAACAGGGAGTGCGATACGAAAACAAGTCTGAAAAATGCGGCAGTATATTTTCTTTAAAATATTCATGAGAGACCTCCATTGTGTATGCTGTATTTCCGAAGTTTTAACGGTATTTGCGTTTCGTCTAAAATTCAAAAAATACTAAATAGTGATTAAGTTCAGTGAGTTGCGGAAAATGCAGTGTCATACCGTAAATCCTGTGATAGAATAAAACTGGGTGTAACCCCCATGTCAAGAGAACAAGAAAGAAATTGATTTATAAAAGAAAGTATTGCTGATTGCAGAAAGTTAAGAGAAGAAAGAAGTGAAAGCTATGCAGGCAAAAGGCGAATATTGTATCACCGCAGGCGAATTTGCAAAGATGTGCCAGACCACCAGAGATACCTTACGGTATTATGAACGACAGGGAATTCTTGTGCCGAAGAAGAACCCGGTCAATGGCTATCGTTACTATAGTTATGCACAGATCAGTTCATATTATTTTATACGGACATTCCGGGGGCTGGATTGTTCGGTTGGAGATATCAAAGAATATCTGCTTGGCGGAGAAGAGATAAGATTCGATGAATTTGTAGAACAGCAGTATGACAAACTGCTTCTTATGCGGCAGGAACTGGACCGTAAGATTCGCACCATTGCAGGAACCAGACAGATTCTGGATCAGATCCGTATTGCAGATCAGGGACATCCGGTAATTCGTGAGATTGGGGTTTCGTGGTATTTTATATTTACCGAAGTAATATCAAAGCCGGCAACCTCATCCGGAGAGATTGAAAAAGATATCCGCAGACACCTGAAACGTTGTGATAATCCAGGCATTCAGGCATTTCCGATGGGTGCTTCTATCGATAAAGAACAATTTCTGAGAGAAAATTATACCTATAAAAATGTATTTAGTTTTACAGAAGAAGGATGCAGGAATAAAGAAGATATCGTGGAAATGGAACCAGGTGAATATCTGGCAGCAGTCTGCCGGGAGAGTGACGGCGATATCAGAGATACATACCGGGAAATCAAAGACCTTATGAAAAAAGAATCAAAACAATTCGATTCCGACATCTACAGCCTGAGTATCGTAAACGTCATCGATCCGAATGAAGAACACAAATACCTGAAATACATATTCGCAAAGGTAAAACAAATATAAAAAGAAATTTCACGCGAGCGTAGCGAGCTTAAGTATTTATGGCGGGATTCATAAGATCCCAGCCGCAGCGGCGTCCCATCTACGAATCCCCGCGCCCCTGCAATATCATCTTCATCTTATCCTTCTCCATCTGCATCCAGTAATCCTTCCGATTTTCGAATTCCTGGCTGATCCATTCCATTGAATCATCCAGTCCCTCCTGGGTAAATGGAAAATCTTTTGCTGTCTTCATATCATCGGAAGTCTTCTCGAAACACCACGGTTCCGGATATACCCATACATGCAGTGTATCATCTTCTGCACGCATGAAGAAGCGCATCCCCTGATGAGAGCCGGAGAAAGGCTCTTTTTTTAATACTTTGATATTAAGACCAATGACCTTGATCATGTCAAATCCTCCTTATGTCAAATCCGTATCTTTATGATAAATGGTAATACAGAAAACCTACCACTGGCAGCTTTTCTTGTATATTGGGTATAAAAATTCTGTGCCAAAATTCTTGTCACAAAAATTTTAGCACAGAAAGTCTGATTCATAAAGAAATTTATAAAGTTAGATTTGCAGATTCGTGTCTATTCATGTGATTCTTCCGCAAGTTTCTTATAATAAAGAATCAGATCCGCAGCCTGATCAAAAGTCAGATGTGTGGTATCAACAGACAGATTATAATATTTTGACTGTCCCCACTCTTGCCCTGTGAATTCTTTACGGAAAGCACTGCGCTTCTCGTCAATCTCTTCAATCTTGCGTTTGGCCTTTAATCGAGAATTGATATGATCGTGTGCCATAACGGTTGCGATACGTTTCTCCATATCCGCATGAACGAATACGCTGAATGCATTGTCCTGTCCGTGTGTCAGATAACCGGCGCAACGTCCGATAATGATGCAGGGCTTTTCGGCAGCCAGTTCTTCTACCAATTCAAAAGGGAAAGGTTTTTTCTTCGGTCTGGAGTAGTTAAGAGCGATAGAATACAGTAAGCTGTTCATCGGCTGCTCTTCCAGATATTCTTCGACTTCACCTTCGAAGCCGCGTTCCTTTGCGATTGCGATGAAACGGTCTTTGTCATAGAATTCATATCCGGTGCGTTTTGCCAGAATCTTTCCGATGGCATGTCCACCGCTTCCATATTCACGTCCGATGCAGATAATTGTTTTTTCCATAATCATTTACCTCCATATGTCTGATTCATATTTTTAATATAATTGATAGAAAATAGTTGATCCGACAACCGTTATAAGTCCGGCAACCGCAATAGAAAGACTGCTCATGGCACCTTCGATCTCACCGATTTCCATAGCTTTTGCAGTTCCCATGGCATGCGTTGCGGTACCGATCGCAAGTCCCGTTGCGATAGGATGTCTGATTCCGCACAGTCTGCAGATTACATCACCAAACATATTTCCGATGATACCGGTGATAATGATGGCGGCTACTGTAATGGTAACGATTCCGCCAAGCTCTTCCGAAATACCCATTCCGATTGCTGTTGTAATCGACTTCGGAAGTAACGTTGCATAGATCTGCTTATCCAGATGAAATAATGTTGAGAAGACCCACACGCCGGCAAGACTTGTGAAGACTCCGGAGAGAATTCCGGCAAGAATTGCTTTCATGTTCTTCTTTAGCAGTCCCATCTGCTGATACAGAGGAATTGCAAGGCAGACCGTAGAAGGTGTCAGCAGATAGCTGAGTAACTGCGAGCCGTCCTCATACACTTCATATTTAATATTGGTAACTTTCAAAATAATAATAACAAATACAATGGAGATCAGCAGTGGATTACAAAGCGCAAGTTTCGTTTTTTGTCTGAGAATGATACCAATCTCATATCCGATCAGGCTGATCGCCAGACAGAAAAATGTGGAATCCTGTAATATTTTACTCATGTTTCTTATCCTCTCTTTTTAGTATAAACTGTGCTATCCGTCCGCTGACGCCCATGACGAGAATTGTTGTAACGACGATGATAATACTGATCGGAAGAATCACGGGTTTCAATGCGCCCCAGGAAACCATAAGCCCGACTCCTGCAGGAATGAACAGCATCGGCATAATCTCAATCAGAAATCCGCCGGCTTCATTCACCGCACTGAGCGGAAGTATGCCGGTTTGTAATCCGATCAGCATTAGGACAAGACCATAGATGCTGGCAGGAACCGGGAGCGGCAGTAAAGAGTGCAATGCTTCTCCGACGAAAGATATCGCCAGAATAATCATGAATTGTTTTACAAATTTCATTTTTTCCTCCCAATATTCTGGTGGACAAAAAGTGTGTCCACGTATCTTTAGTAGAAATTGTCCTACCAATTATACCACTTTTGAAAAATTATGCACGAAGAATATAAGGGAAAATTGTACAAAATGCGATACGGCACGATAAAAGAAGAATAGATAAAAAAGAAGTGTTATCTGACGGATGGTTAATCTTCATAAAATCTTCATAATTTCATGGAAGAAGTCTTTATATTTTTATAGTAATGTAAATTTATACTGTAAAAAGTCTGAAAAAGACAGAGGGGAGGATTATGAAAAAGGTAATTGAAGTAAAGAATCTATACAAGCTGTACCGTGTCGGTGACGAAATTGTGCGGGCACTGGATGGTGTGAATTTTGAGATATATGAAGGTGAATTCTGTGCGATCGTAGGAACATCCGGTTCCGGTAAATCGACATTACTGAATATGCTGGCGGGTCTGGAAAAACCGACCAAAGGAGAAGTCAGCATTGCCGGAAAACATATTGAAAAATTAAATGAAGAACAGCTCGTTACATTCCGGCGGGATCATGTCGGATTCATCTTTCAGTCATTTCATCTGATGGGAACACTGAATGCGGTGGAAAATGTAGCATTGCCATTAAGTTTCCGTAGGGTTCCAAGAGATGTCAGGATGAAAAAGGCCAATGCAATGTTAGATCTGGTGAAGCTTGGAAAGCATAAGAAGCATCTGCCGAACCAGATGTCGGGAGGACAGCAGCAGAGAGTCGGCGTAGCCAGGGCGCTGGTGGTCGATCCGGATATTATATTTGCCGATGAGCCAACCGGAAATCTGGACTCGCATACCTCAGAAGAAGTGATGGAACTGATGCAGCGGGTAGTCAGAGAGCAGAAGAAGACACTGGTCATGGTAACACATGACGATCATCTGGCAACTTATGCGGATCGTGTATTCCATATCCGGGATGGGAAAATCCTGAAGATAGAAGATAACAGGAAAACAGAGCAACGCGAAGAGATGACAAAAAGAGACGATAAAATAAAACAATAGAGCAATGGCTGGCAGAAAATAAAAACAGATAAAAATAGAAAAAGAAAAGGAAGAAAAGAAGGAGGAAAACATGCAAAGAGCAATAAAAAAAGAAGCAGGAGATAATTACTTGAAAAGGATCGTTGTTGCCTTTCTGGCAGTAATCATGATGACAACCATGCTGCGCCCACAGATAGTACAGGCAGCATCTGCCGGAATCACAATCGAGTCGAAGGACAATAAGGTACCGACTTACAAGGCCGGAGAAAAGAAGACCTGGACATTTACCGTAACGAATCATTCGGATAATCGAATGAATAATGTAACGGTGACACCGGATCTGGGGGATAACAATGATGTCTGGCCGTTCAAGACAGAGATGCAGAGCTATCAGAAGAACTTAGGAACATTAGAAAGTGGAAAATCTGAAGACGTATCGTTTGATTTCACACAGAGAGAAGATGTTCCGACATCCCGCTATACATTAAAGTTCAAAATCGCAGCGGACGGACAGGAAGAAGCTGAAAAACAATTCTATGTAAATACTACGGCAAAGCCGGAGCAGAAGAGTGATAATAAAAATAACAAAGATGACAAAAATACAGATAACAATGTAGATAATAATGGCAAAGGTGCAGACAGCGGTTATGATGCATCTTATCAGAGTCTGGATGCCGGAGGCTACAGCAACGGTGATGCAGTGTACAGTGGAGGCGTTTCTGATGGCGGCTCAGATGGAAGTGCAGCATCCGGAGATGGATCGGTTCCACGTGTGATCGTTACCGGATTTTCAACTGATCCGGCAGAGGTACGTGCGGGCAGCAATTTTAAACTGACGATCCATCTGAAGAACACATCTAAGATGAAAGTCAGCAATATGTTATTCGACCTTGCAGCACCGACCGAGGGAAGTGACGAGCAGTCTACATCACCGGCATTCTTACCGTCATCCGGCGCAAGCTCCATCTATCTGGACAGTATTGCTCCAAACGGAACAGCCGATATCAGCATCGAACTGAATGCCAAGGCAGATCTGTTACAGAAACCATACAGTATGGATCTTTCTATGAAATACGAAGATCCGAATGCCACACAGGTAGAGGGTTCATCAAGTATTTCCATTCCTGTCAAACAGGATGCAAGATTCGAATTCAGTGATTTTGAGATCAGTCCGCAGAGCATTGCAGTCGGTGAAGAGGCCAATGTAATGTGCAGTCTGTATAATCTGGGAAGAATCAAGCTCTATAATGTAAAGGCAACATTTGAAGGAAAGAATATTAAGAAATCAGAAGTATTTATCGGAAATGTAGAATCAGGTGCTACGGGTTCGATCGATGCAATGCTGGAAGGTAAGAAAGTGTCGGACGGTCCGTCGAAAGTGACGATGACGCTCAGTTATGAAGATGAATCCGGCAATATTTCTAAGACAACGAAAGATCTGACACTGGAAGTCACGGAAAAAATGGATGATGAGTCGGTGGCAGCAGATGTTCCGGAAGAAGAGACACAGAAAAGCTTTCCGGTGATTCCTGTTGTGATCGTGGTTCTGGTCATTGCAGCCGTGGCAGCAGTCGTAATCTTAAAGAAACGCAAAAAGAAACAACTGGCAGAAAGTGAAGAGGAGGAATTACTGGATGAACTGGAACGATCTTCTGAGGATGAGCATCAATAGTCTGCGGAGAAGAAAGCTTCGTACATTTCTGACGGTCCTTGGCGTGTTGATCGGTACAGCATCTATCGTAGTTATGATTTCACTTGGACTTGGCATGCAGCAATCCCTTTATCAGGAGGTTGAGCAGTCCGGGGGACTGACCAGTATCACTGTGACGGGAACAGACGGCGGTGACGGCATGATGTCAGACAGCACCGGAGCCGATGAGCAGTCGGAAAAAAGAATTGATGACCGGCTTGTAGAAACAATCAGCAAATTGAACCATGTGAAGCTGGCAGCACCAATTTATGAGACATCCGTAATTCTGCTGAAAGGATCTTATATCGCAAATGTCCAGTTACAGGGCATGACACAGGAAGGATTAAAAGCGCAGAATATTGATCTTGGCGAAGGAACGCTTCCAAAGACAGGAAAACTGGATCTTGTATTTGGAAATGGTGTGATCACGGATTTTTATGAAAAAGGAAGTGGAAATGGGTATTATGATACCGGAGAAACTCCGAATATTAATCTGATGAAAGATTCTATGTTTTTGATCACAGATACAGAAAATTATGATACGGATAACAGCGCGGCTTTCGGAGAAAGTACCGATAGTTCTGGAAGCGATGGACAGTCGGACTCCGGACAGCCAAAGAACGTGCAGAAGTATGTGGTAAGGGCAAGCGGTATTGTAAGCGGCGGTCTGGATGATTATTCTGCAAACTATGACAGTGTATATTGTGATCTGGAGACATTAAAGCAGATTCTTCGGAAAGAATATGCGGGAAGAGTGATTCCGGGACAGCCACAGACCAAAGCAGGAAAACCGTTGAAAGAATTCTATTACACATCGCTGAAGGTGAAGGCAGATGATATGGACCATGTGAATGAAGTGGCTGATGTGATCCGTAATATGGGATATAATGTTGAGACCAATGCGGAATATCTGGACAGTATGAAGAGCCAGTTTGCAGTCGTGCAGGCAGTACTTGGTGGAATCGGAGCTGTCTCATTATTGGTAGCGGCGATTGGAATTGCCAACACGATGATGATGTCGATCTATGAACGGACGAAAGAAATCGGTGTAATGAAGGTACTGGGATGCAGCCTTAGGAATATCCGCGAAATGTTCCTGTTAGAAGCAGCTTTTATCGGACTTTTGGGCGGCATTGCCGGAAATATTCTAAGCTTTGTGATGTCGGCGGTCATCAATGTTGTAGTGGGAAGCAGTGGGGTATTGTCTACAGGCACAGACAGTAGTATCTCGTATATCCCGTGGTGGCTTGTACTGTTGTCGATGGCATTTGCGGTGCTGGTCGGCGTGCTTGCGGGTTATTTCCCGGCGAAGCGGGCGATGAAGTTAAGTCCGCTGGCGGCGATCCGGAATGAGTAAAAATTGAAAAACAGAAAATGCGCGATATACAATCGGAATCTTATGACGCTCCACAAAGTGTTTGGGAGTATCATAGACCGGATGGTATATCGCGTGTTTTCTGTTTTATATTTTTTTATTCCTCAATAATATGAATCTCCAGATAATCGAAATCAATCGAATCTACAAAGTTATCCTGATAGAATCTTGTCTTATCGTGTCGCTTGAATTCATCAATATTATGATCCAGCCAGATTGGCTTGCTGAGATCGAACTCATAACAGATCGAATCCAGCGCATTAAAAATCTTGTGTGTTCTGGTGTCGTCCGTATCATCGCAGATCACGGTGTCACGCAGCATATGATTGTCTTTAAATTCTTTTCCCCATAAACGGAACATAGCAAAACCTCCTGTTCGTGTATATATTTGGATTTTCAGACCGGATAATCTGAAAAATATTACAATTCGATATTCCAAGTATACAAGGAATCAAAAGTAAAGTAAAGGCGGGAAATTGACACGAAAAAAATGGTTGCCTTTGCAGTATGTGTATGGTACACTCTTGACAAGTGACAAGACATATGTAATAAACATCAAAGTCAATATAACAGGAAATGAGATACAGGAGAGAGAAAGATGGAAAAAGTAAAGAAAGCATTAGACCGCATATTTATCGAAGGCTTAAGTGCTATGGCGCACGGTCTGTTCGCAACACTGATCATCGGCACGATCATCCAGCAGATTGGAACATTTATGGGTGGAAATATTGGAGAGATGATCTTTATCGCAGGGAAACTTGCAGCATCCCTTACCGGAGCGGGTATCGGTGTGGCAGTAGCCTATAAGTTCAAAGAAGCACCGTTGGTAGTCGTATCGGCAGCAACCGCCGGAATGGCAGGGGCATTTGCAAGCAGTATTCTGGCAGGAAAGGTATTCGTAGACGGAGCCATGGTATTTGCCGGACCGGGAGAACCGCTGGGGGCATTTATTGCCGCATATGTAGGTATTTTCTTCGGTCATATGGTATCCGGAAAGACGAAGGTAGATATCCTGGTGACTCCGGTTGTGACGATTGGAAGTGGATGTCTGGTAGGATTCCTGATCGGACCACCGATCTCGGGATTCATGAGCTGGCTTGGTTCACTGATCAACTGGGGAACAGAACAGCAACCGTTCCTGATGGGAATTATCGTATCTGTACTGATGGGAATGATACTGACACTGCCGATCAGTTCAGCAGCACTTGGTGTAATCCTGAATCTGTCCGGTCTGGCAGCAGGTGCGGCAACGGTTGGATGCTGCTGTAATATGGTAGGATTTGCCGTGGCAAGTTACCGTGAAAATAAAGTCGGAGGACTTTTGGCACAGGGAATCGGAACTTCGATGCTGCAGGTTCCGAATATTGTGAAGAAGCCGGTAATCTGGCTTCCGGCGATTATATCGAGTGTAATCCTCGGACCGGTGGGAACAATGGTACTCCATATGACGAACAATGCGACCGGTTCCGGTATGGGAACGGCAGGATTAGTGGGACAGATCATGACATGGCAGACGATGATCCAGACAGAGTCTGCACAAATGGTGCTGATCAAGATCTTGCTGATCCAGATTGTGCTTCCGGCAGTTGTGACACTTGGTGTTTCAGAATTCATGAGAAAGAAAGACTGGATCAAGATGGGAGATATGAAGCTGGAATTTTAAAGTGTTATATTTAAATTATCGTGTGTAAAAAACATGTACGAAAAATGACAGGATAAAATAAAACTTCATAATATAATGTAAAGAGTGCCTGGAAAACTGCGGCTAGTAGATTTCCAGGCATTTACATTTCAGGCTTAAACGATTATAATGTCCAATAGAATAAAAATGAGTTCAATTTTTACATAGATTTTTAGGAGAAAGCAGGTAGAATGTTATGATGGGCACAGGAAGAATTCATATGTATTACGGAGATGGCAAAGGAAAGACAACAGCAGCAGTCGGCCAGGCAGTCAGAGCCGCCGGATATGGACTTCAGGTGCTCTTCTTCCAGTTCCTGAAGGACAATTCATCGAATGAAAGAAAGATTCTGGAAGCAGTACCGGGGATCACCTGTCTTCCGGGGCGTGATCAGGTGAAATTCGTAAGCCGGATGAACGGGGATGAGAAAGCAGAGCTGCGTCATTATAACAACAAAGCACTGGATGAGATCGTGAAGTTCTGTACGAATTTTGATGTACTGGTGCTGGATGAAGCATTATGTGCGATCCATCTGAATGTCTTAAGTGAGGAGAAGATCAAAAGTTTTCTGGAGCATAAACCGCGTGGACTGGAGGTTATCTTAACAGGGCATGAAGTATCGCAGGATATGTTGGATCTTGCAGATTATGCAACGATGATGATGAAGGTGAAGCACCCATATGACCGTAAGGTAATGGCAAGAGAAGGAATTGAATTCTAAAAGTAGAAATTATAAAAGATATAGAGAGAAGCTGTCGGATGACGGCTTCTTTTGTAGTTTATAAATGTATAATCTTTCTTAAATAAATGTGAAAAATATGACATATTAGTACAGCTTATGGTATAATATTAACAGTGCTGGTTTAACTCTTCGCGAAGAGAGGAGAGAGAACATTTATATGGAAAATACGATGAAGAACTATGAGGATGTCGACAGTTGGAAGACGATCATGTTCCTGTATAATTCAGCGTTAAAAGAAGTGGGGACAAAGCTGGAGATACTGAACGATGAATTCCAACATGTGCATAAATACAACCCGATTGAACATATTAAGACTAGGATCAAGACACCGGAAAGTATTGTAAAGAAGTTACGCAGATACGGCTACGAGATATCAATCGAGAATATGGTAAAGTATATCAATGATATCGCAGGGGTCCGCCTGATCTGTTCCTTTACATCAGATATTTACCGGCTGGCGGAGATGATCGGTAATCAAAGCGATCTGAAAGTATTGTCGATCAAAGATTATATTAAGAATCCAAAAGAAAGTGGATATAAGAGCTACCATATGCTGGTATCCGTACCTATTTTTCTTTCTGACAGCGTTGTGGATACTAAGGTAGAGATTCAGATCCGTACGATCGCAATGGATTTCTGGGCAAGTCTGGAGCATAAGATTTATTACAAATTTGAAGGAGATGCTCCTGATTATATCAGCAGGGATCTGAGAGAATGTGCAGAGATGGTATCGACTCTGGATGAGAAGATGCTGTCACTGAATGAAGCAATTCAGGAATGTCTGGAGAAGCAGGAAGAGTTAAATATGAGTACAAGGACAAAAGAGAGCAACAGAGAGGATCAGCGTGTCCTGCAGGGACTTGACTAAGATACGCAGGAGACACTGCCGTAGGCAGTGTCTTTAACGTTACTATAGATACGATCTATATATAAGACGGCATATTAAGATTCCCTATTTGAAAGCCGGTGTGGTTATTTATATAATGAAAAGTAAGAGAAAAGTTTAGTATGAATAAAAACAAAGGAGCCGGGAAAGTATGTTTGTAGATACGCATATGCACGAAATGACCTGTTCAAAAGACAGTTTCTTAAAATTAGAAGAGATGGTAGAAATTGCCAGAGAGAAAGGTCTCGGTGCAATCTGCATCACGGACCATGATGATATGGGACTAAAAGAATACGCAGCAGAATATTCGAAGAAGACAGGATTCCCGATCTTTGGAGGAATTGAATTCTTTTCTCTGCAGGGAGACATTATTGCATTTGGAATTGAAGAATATCCGGATGAGAGAATTTCCGCGCAGGACTTTATTGATCTGGTAAAAGCACAGGGAGGCTTCTGCTTTGCGGCACATCCGTTCCGCAATAATAACAGAGGTCTGGAAGAGAACTTAAGGACAGTCAAAGGTCTGGACGGCCTGGAAGTCTTAAATGGAAGCACTTCTGTAGAGGCGTGCCAGAAGGCGGCGAGATATGCACAGGAACTCGGACTGTGTACGATGGGATCCAGCGACTGTCATGTACCGGAGAAAGTCGGTGCGTGTGCGACCTGGTTTCCGGAAGAAGTAAAGACAATGGAAGAGTTTATGCAAGCTCTGAAAAAAGGTGGTATGAAACCGGCATATTATGAGGACGGTGCATATCACATACTGGAGGTACAAGAGTATGGAAATGGATACCCGAAGGTAGGATTCTAAGGATAGACGTTTTCAGACTTTTATATAATAATTCTATAAATTATATATTTACCTTTTCCATAAATGATGATAGAATGAATCTATATGTGTTGATTGTGGAAATGGTGATAGAAAGGTGGAATCATTATGATTACAGTTAATGCTATGGGAGACAATTGCCCAATCCCGGTTATTAAAACCAAGAAGGCAATGGCTGCACTGACAGGACCGGAGACGATTGAAGTTCTGGTTGATAATGAGATCGCAGTGCAGAATGTAACAAAGATGGCATCTAGCTCAGGAGGAAAAGTAACTTCTGAAAAATTGGGGGATGCCGAATATAAAGTTACGATTGAAATGGAAGGAGCACCGGCAGCAGATGGAGCTGAAGCAGTATGTGCGCCGGATGCAAGAGACAATACAGTCGTTGTCGTTTCTTCTGACCGTATGGGATCTGGAAATGATGAATTAGGAAAAGTTCTGATCAAAGGATTTATTTTTGCAGTGACACAGCTTGATACACTGCCAAAGACAATGCTTTTCTATAATGGAGGAGCAACTTTGACTACAGAAGGTTCTGATTCTCTGGAAGATCTGAAATCTCTGGAAGCACAGGGAGTAGAGATCATGACATGTGGAACCTGTCTGGATTATTATGGTCTGAAAGACAAGCTTGCAGTTGGTACAGTAACGAACATGTACAGCATTGTTGAAACGATGGCAAAAGCAGGAAGAATCGTCAGACCATCATAAATTAGTTACATACCTGGATAAAAAGCCGGATTCCTGAAGTAAGATACAGGGGTTCCGGCTTTCTTGTACTACGGCGTATGTATAATGAATACAAAAGAGTCTGCATGACAGTTCATCGACTGTACTGCCTCTGAAGAAAGGTATGAAAAACAGGAGGAGTAAAAAGAATGAAATCAGATGTAAAATTAACGAGTTTAAGCAAAACAGCAGGTTGAGCGGCCAAGATTGGTCCGGAGACCCTTGCTCAGGTTCTGAGTAAGCTGCCAAAATTTGAGGATGACAATTTAATAGTAGGAATCGAGACTTCCGATGATGCTGCCATCTACAAAGTGACAGATGATATTGCGATGATTCAGACGGTTGATTTCTTTACTCCGATTGTGGATGATCCATATATGTTCGGACAGATCGCCGCTGCCAACTCGCTCAGTGATGTATGGGCGATGGGAGGAGAACCGGCGGTAGCCCTGAACATCGTAGGTTTCCCGAATTGCCTGGATCCGGCGATCCTCGGCGATATCCTTGCGGGAGGCGCAGACAAAGTAAAAGAAGCAGGTGCAGTATTAGTCGGAGGACATTCGGTACAGGATGATGAACCGAAATACGGTCTCTGCGTATCCGGATTCGTTCACCCGGATAAGATCTTTAAGAACTATGGCTGCAGACCGGGAGATATATTGATTCTTACAAAACAGATCGGAAGTGGTATCGTGAATACTGCGATCAAAGCAGAGATGGCATCGCCATCGGCAATCCGCGAGGCACAGACGGTCATGGCATCCTTGAATAAGATAGGCAAGCAGGTTGTGGAAAAGTATGATGTTTCCGCATGTACGGATATCACTGGATTTGGACTGCTTGGACATTGTGTTGAGATGGCATCGGCAAGTGATGTGACATTTGAACTCAGTGTGCATGACATTGCGTATCTTCAGGATGCATACGATTATGCGAAGATGGGCCTTGTTCCGGCAGGAGCTTATAAGAATAAGAGATATTCGATCAATCAGGTGGAAGTTGGTTCGGTAGAAGAGACATACTTAGATCTTCTCTATGATCCACAGACTTCCGGCGGACTTCTCATCAGTGTTTCGCCTAAAGAATACGAGAATATGATGAGAGACTTCAGAGCATCAGGACTGGATACAACCGTTTCCGTAATCGGAACAGTTGCACCAAAGAGTGATAAGCTGATCCGGTTATTCTAGATATGAAGTCATAAAAGAATGACAGAATGGAGAAACATAATGAATAAGAATGTATTATACCGGAGTATCCCCAAAGTAGATATTCTTCTGGCGGATGAAGGAATCAAAGTATTGATAGAGGCCTACAGCCGTGAAAGTGTAATGGAAGCGATCCACAGTGAGATGGAAAAGCTCCGTGCATATATCGGAACATGCGATGATGAAGAAAAAGCAAAACACCAGATCGCATTACTGAATGAAAATATAGAAAAAGCCGTTGCGGCAATGCATACACCGAATATGAAAAAGGTGATCAACGGAACCGGAACGATCCTGCATACGAATCTCGGACGTGCACCGATCAGTTACGAACACATGATGAAAGCAGCAGAGATCGTCAGTGGGTATTCCAATCTGGAATACAATCTGGAAGCAGGAAGAAGAGGAGAGCGTTATTCGCATTTTGAAAAGCTTCTGTGTAAATTAACCGGCGCAGAGGCTGCCATGGCGGTCAATAATAATGCGTCTTCGGTACTTCTGATCTTAAGTTCTCTGGCAAAAGGCGGAGAAGTAATCGTTTCCCGCGGGGAGCTGATCGAGATTGGTGGTAAATTCCGCATTCCGGATGTGATGGAACAGAGCGGTGCAAGCCTCGTGGAAGTCGGAACGACGAACAAGACACATTATGAGGATTATGAAGAAGCAATCACAGAAGAGACGAAAGCTCTTCTGAAGGTACACACCAGTAACTACCGTATTGTTGGATTTACAGAAAGTGTGGGAATTGATGAACTGGTACCGATTGCGAAGGAACATGAGATTCCGGTTGTGGAAGATCTCGGAAGCGGTGTGCTGATCGACTTGGAGAAATACGGTCTGACACATGAGCCGACCGTACAGGAATCCATCGCACATGGTGCGGATGTGGTATGTTTCAGCGGTGACAAGCTTCTTGGGGGACCACAGGCGGGAATTATCATCGGTAAGAAGAAGTACATCGATATGATGAAGAAGAACCAGCTTACCCGTGCACTTCGTATTGATAAATTTACGGCGGCAGCACTGGAAATGGTTCTGATGGAATATCTGTCAGAGGAGATGGCTGTTCAGAATATTCCGGTATTGCGTATGATCGCAACGCCTTTGGAAGAAATTGAAAAAGAAGCCAGAAGCTTTGTGCGTATCTTGCGTCACACTGGAATGGATGCAAAGATTCAGATGGTATCCTGTGAATCACAGATCGGCGGCGGATCCCTTCCACTTGAGCGTATGGAAAGCCGTGCAGTTGCAATCCAGCCAAATGGCATGAGTGTTGCAGAGATGGAAGAGAAGATGCGTCATCTGGAGATCCCGATCATTCCGAGAACGATCAATGACAGTATCTGTCTGGATGTCAGAACGATCGAACGCAAGGATTATAAGATGATTGCAGCAGAGCTTGCAGAATTATTAGGAAAGAAAGAAGAACGGTAGGTGCAAAAGAAGGCTATGAAGAATATTATTATCGGAACGGCCGGACACATTGATCATGGTAAGACAACACTGATCAAAGCACTGACCGGAAGAAATACAGACCGCTGGGAAGAAGAACAGCGAAGAGGAATTACGATTGACTTAGGGTTTACGTATTTTGACCTGCCGGGAGGAGACCGTGCGGGAATCATCGATGTACCGGGACATGAGAAATTCATCAATAACATGGTTGCCGGAGTTGTCGGAATGGATCTGGTACTCCTGGTGATCGCGGCGGATGAGGGAATCATGCCGCAGACAAGAGAGCACATGGATATTCTGAACCTTCTCGGAATCGAGAAGAGTATCATTGTGCTGAATAAATGTGATCTCGTAGATGAAGAGTGGCTGGAGATGATGGAAGAGGATGTAAGGGAAGAACTTTCCGGAACATTCCTGGAACATGCGCCGCTTGTCAAAGTATCGGCAGCGACAGGTGCCGGCCTTGATGATCTGGTAAAAGAGATTGAACATCAGACCAGAGACGAAGTGGTACAGAAAGATATTCATACTATTCCGCGTCTCCCGATCGACAGAGTATTTACACTTTCCGGATTTGGAACAATCATCACCGGAACACTGGTGTCCGGAACGATCACGAAAGAAGACACACTTCAGATGTATCCGGTCGGAAAAGAATGTAAGATCCGAAGCATTCAGGTTCACGGAGAAGATAAGAAAGAGTGTTACGCCGGACAACGTGTGGCGATCAACCTTTCAAATGTGAAGAAAAAAGAAATCAAGAGAGGCTGCGTACTGGCGCCTCCGAACAGTATGAAAAATACCGACCTTCTGGATGTAAAGTTAAATGTACTGGATTCTTCTGTGAGAATCCTGACGAATCATACACGTCTGCATTTCTTTACAGGAACCAGTGAAGTGCTCTGCCGTGCGGTACTTCTGGATAAGGAAGAGATTGGACCTGGAGAAAGCGGTTATGTACAGCTTCGTATGGAAGAAGAAGTTGCGGTAAGAAGAGGAGACAAATTCGTAGTACGTTTCTATTCACCAATGGAGACGATCGGCGGAGGTGTTGTTCTTGAGCCGAATCCGAAGATCAAGAGAAGATTCCAGCCGGAAGTGATCGAAGAACTGAAGCGCAAGGAAGAAGGATCGTCCGCAGATGTTATAGAAATGCATGTGAAGAGTCATGCAGAGACCTTGATCACAGTCACGGAACTGGCCAAGCTTACGGCACTTTCGCCGGAAGAGGTGGAGCAGGATGTGAAAGAACTGGAAGAGCAGGGCAGTATCTATGCATTTCCAATGCGGAAAGATACGTATGTATGGCACAGCGATTCTGCAAGAGAGGCAGAACGTATCCTGCTGAAAGCTTTGAAGGAATATGAAGAAACGTATCCGTACCGCTACGGAATTAAGAAGGCACAGGTACAGACCACATATTTCAAAAAGGTAAAACCAAATGTATACGACAAGATTCTGACGCTTTTTGAAGAACAGGGAGTATTGAAACGAGTCGATGAATTCTTATGTACTCCGGAGTATGAAGTACGGAAAGACAAGATTTATGATAAAGTGTCAAAGATCATGCTGGATACATTTGAAAAAGCAGGATTTGACTTTGCAAGATATTCCGAGGTTACATGTAAGGATGTACCACAGGATATCATGGATGACATCCTGAACATCTTATTAGAAGAAAAACAGATTGTAAAAATAAATGATGAAATGTATACGCTGACCTCTTATATGGAGACTGCGAAAGAGAAGATCAAAGAGCATTTGAAAGAAGATCCGCTGATCACGATCGCACAGGTCAGAGACATGTTTGAGACAAGCAGAAAAAGTGCAAAACCGATCTTGGAATATATGGACAGTATTAAGGTAACCAAGAAAAAGGGAGCAGAGAGCGAAAGGGTGGCATACTAATGAATTTAAAACAATTAGAAGCTTTCGTTCAGGTAGCAGAGGGAGGCAGTTTTTCAAAGGCAGCAAAACAGCTGTTTCTGACACAGCCAACCATCAGTGCACACATTTCGTCACTGGAGAAAGAACTGAATGCAAGGCTTTTCGTAAGAAATACAAAAGAAGTAAAATTATCGGATGACGGGAAAGAATTGTACCGTTACGCAAGACAGATGATCGATCTTCAGAAAAAGATCGAGGAAAGATTTGAAACAGGGAAAAGTGAGAGCAAACATCTGATCACAATTGCGGCATCTACAATTCCGGCACAGTATCTGCTTCCGGAGATTCTTATGAAGTTCAATGAACGGTATCCGAAAGAACAGGTAAAGCTTCTTGAAACGGACAGCAGTCAGGTTGTGACCAAGATCATTGATCATATGGTAGATGTAGGATTTACCGGAACGGTTCTGGAGAAAAAACACTGTAAATATATTCCGTTTTATAAGGATGAACTGGTAATGATCACTCCGAATACGGAGAAATATCAGGTGTTACATCAGAATATTGAAGATATAAGCTGGATCAGTGAGGAATGTCTGATCATGCGGGAAGAAGGATCCGGCACAAGAAAAGAAGCCGGAAAACAGCTCCGTAATGCCGGAATCAATCTGGATAAGCTTAAGATCATTGCAAGTATTGAAAATCAGGAGACGATCAAGAAGTCGGTAAAACAAGGAATGGGAATTTCGATCATATCCAGACTTGCGGCGGAAGAAGAAGCAAAATCAGGAGATCTTCTGACATTTCCTATTCCAAAGGCAGATCAGGGACGTGACATTAACCTGGTGTATAATAAGAATTATCAGATATCAAAAAGTGCAGAGCGCTTTGTTAAAGTGGTAAAAGAAGTATACGGAATAGAAGAATAGATTACAGTTTATGATCTGTAGATCTAAATAATAGAATAAACCCACAACATTTATAGATAATTACTATGAATGCTGTGGGTTTATGTAATGTTTCGATTAGACGGGATGAAGAAAATAGACTATACTAAAAGCATATGAAAGAGGTATGAATTTACTTAGAAATTAAATAGTATTGAATGAACGGAATAATATTTTTATAATAAAACTTGAATCATGTGCGGTCATTAGGAGGAGACAAGTATGATATATATGGACAATGCAGCTACAACAATGCACAAACCACAGGAAGTGATCGATGCGGTAGTAAGTGCGATGAGTTCGATGGGGAATGCAGGACGCGGGGCCAGTGAAGCTGCACTCAGTGCATCCAGGATTATTTATGATACCAGGGAGGGACTGGCAAAATTATTCGGTGCAGAGAATGCAAGGCAGATTGCATTTACATCGAATTCTACGGAAAGTCTGAATATTGCTATAAAAGGAATACTGGATCCGGGAGATCATGTGATCACAACGGTTCTGGAACATAATTCGGTGTTAAGACCGTTATATGAGATGGAGAAGAAAGGCACAGAACTTTCAGTTATAGGATGTAACGAGAAAGGAATGCCGGATATAGCTGCGATGGAGGCAGCGATAAAAGAGAATACGAAGATGATTATCTGTACCAATGGATCGAATCTTACCGGCAATTATGTAGATGTGGCAGTAATTGGAAAGATGGCGCATAAGCACGGACTGATCTTTGTGGTGGATGCATCACAGACGGCCGGAGTATTTCCAATTGACGTGCAGAAGATGGATATAGATATATTATGTTTTACAGGACACAAAGGACTTCTTGGACCTCAGGGGACAGGCGGAATATATGTAAAAGAAGGAATACAGATCAGACCGTTAAAGACCGGAGGAAGTGGAATACAGACATATAGCAAAGAACATCCGGTGCAGATGCCGACGGCTTTGGAGGCAGGTACTTTGAACGGACATGGAATCGCCGGACTTCATGCGGCACTTGGATATCTGGAAAAAACAGGAATTGATAATATCCGCAAAAAAGAAGAAAATCTGATGTGGCGGTTCTATAACGGGGTAAAAGATGTTCCGGGCGTTAAGATTTATGGGGATTACAGTCAGAAAGAACGCTGTGCGATCGTGACGCTGAACATCGGTGATTATGATTCTTCAGAAGTGAGTGATGAGCTTCTTATGGAATATGATATTTCTACCAGATCGGGAGGGCATTGTGCACCGCTTATGCACGAGGCGCTTGGAACGGTAGAACAGGGGGCTGTGAGATTCAGTTTCTCACATTACAACACGGAGGAAGAAGTGGATACGGCTATAAGGGCGATCCGCGAACTGGCAGAAGAACCGTAAAATATGTGATATGTGACAAGGCGTCATAAAAAGTATGCCAGGCATATAGTTATGGGGAAATGCAAGAAAATGAGAGTATAGGAGGAAACACATATGAATTTATCAGATTCAAAGAAAAAACTGGTACTGGCCGGTGTTGTGTGTGGTATTGTAGCGGCATGCCTTGCAACACTTGGAAATCCGGCGAACATGGCATTCTGTATTGCATGTTTTATCCGTGATACGGCGGGAGCAATGGGAATGCATCAGGCAGAAGTGGTACAGTATGCAAGACCGGAGGTTATTGGTCTTGTACTTGGGGCATTTATCATTTCAATAGCAACAAAAGAATATCGCTCAACGGCGGGATCATCGCCGATGATCCGTTTTATTCTTGGTGTGATCATTATGATCGGTGCACTTGTATTCCTGGGATGCCCTCTGCGTATGGTAATCCGTATGTCGGCAGGTGATCTGAATGCATGGGTAGCTTTCGTTGGCTTCATCCTTGGAGTGGCAACGGGAGTATTTGCATTAAAGAAGGGATTCAGTCTTGGAAGAGCACATGTAACTAACAAAGTTAACGGAGCGGTTCTTCCGGCAATCGTGGTTGCGATTTTGATCCTTGCTACATGTACAACACTTCTGAAAGCGAGCCAGGCAGGACCTGGAAGCATGCATGCACCGATTATTGCATCTTTGATCGGAGGTCTTGTATTTGGAGCATTTGCACAGAAATCAAGAATGTGCTTTGCGGGAAGTATCCGGGATATTATCCTGATGAAAAACTTTGATCTTATCAGTGTCATTGCGGGACTTTTTGTAGTGATGCTTGTATTTAATCTTGCAACAGGACGTTTCGTGCTTGGATTTGATACACCTGGAATTATTGCGCATTCTGAACATCTGTGGAATATTCTTGGAATGTACACAGTTGGATTCGCAGCTGTACTTGCAGGAGGATGCCCATTAAGACAGCTGATCCTTGCGGGGCAGGGATCTTCTGATTCGGCGGTAACCGTAGTCGGAATGTTTGTGGGAGCTGCAATGTGTCATAACTTCGGACTTGCGGCAAGTGGAACTGCACTTAATCCTGAGACGAAAGAAGTAGTGGCAGGTGCAGTACCATTGAATGGTAAGATTGCATGTATTATCTGTATTGTGATTTGCTTTATTATCGCATTTACGAATAAGAGAGAAGAAACAAAATAAGATTGAAATATGCTTAAATACATAGTATTCTAGGAAAGAAGGAATTAAATATGAAAGAAGTAGATGCAAGAGGTCTTTCTTGTCCGGAACCATTAATGCTGACAGCAGAAGCGTTAAAAGGAGAAACAGGACCTGTGAAAATTCTTGTCACAGAGCCTCATCAGAAGATGAATGTTGAAAAATTTGCCAAAAGTAAGGGGAAAAAGTCAACAGCTGTGGAGAAAGACGGTTACTACGAAGTGGTGATTGAGTAAAGATGAGAAAAAAAGTAATGAAACTTGTTGTAACTTTCCATACGACGTCTGATGCGATGGCGATGGAGAAGGTATGCAAGGAAAGAAATGTACCAGGCAGACTGATTCCTGTACCGAGAGCGATTTCGGCAGGATGCGGACTTTCCTGGTGTGCGGATCTGACAGACCGAGAACAGATCCTTGATGTGATGAAAGAGGTAGGGATTGAACAGGAAGATGTTCATGAATGCCTTGTATAAGAGGTCATAACAAGGGTATGGAAAATCTGGACTGAAAGAGAACAGGCGTTGACTGCAGAGAAATCTCTGCGGTCAACGCCTGTTAATTTTTGTATATAAGGGAAACTGACAGCTTCTTTCGAATACATGGCGATTAAAGTCCATCCACAAATGTCTGTAATACATGTGGAAGTAACTTGTCTGTACGTTCGGTCAGTGAGAATTTGCCTTTGAAAAGGGCCCAGTCATAGAGAAGAGCACGCTCATACATGGCATATATTTCCATTAGTTCGGAAGCGGTGCTGGTGTTTTTGAATTCTCCGCTTTTTAAACCTTCCTCCATAATCTCTGTCAGCCATTTGAAATAAATACGTTTTTTGTCAGACAAAGATTTCTTATCTTTGGTAACCAGCTGCGAAGAGTAGAGGTAGGCCAGCAGATGTATATCGACGCTGGTTTCTATCATATAAAATAATTCATGGTTTAAAAATAAAAGTTTATCATAACAAGAAAGATTCGGATCAATCACCGCAGCAAGGTCTTCGTATTTCTGGTCAAAAAGATAAGAAAGTGAATTTAAAAGTGCTTCTTTTCCCTTGAAATAATGATAAAAAGTACCTTTTGAAGTTTTTGAAGCGTTGATGATGTCTTCTACGGTAGTCTGTTCGTAGCCATTTTTGTAAAAGAGGTTCCAGGCTGCTTTAACAATTCGGCTTTTTGTAGATCTGCGTTTACGTGGCATTCGGATCATTCCCTTCTTTGCTGTATAAAAAAATAGAAGCGGATCACACGAATCCGCTTCTATTATCATATATGATAATGCAATCTAATTCAACCCCGAATATGCATTAGCCTACAAGGAAACCATATTTTAATGGATCTGTAGAGTCAATTAAGTAAGTAGCAACACCTGTAAGATATGCACTTCCTGTGATCATTGGGATTACTGCATCGTAATCACCGATCTTAGTTTCTTCTTTGATCACACCTTTGAAGCGTGTTCCCATGAAACTTTCATAAATAAATTCTTCGCCGATTCCGAGTTCGCCCCATCCGTGAAGAGTAGCGAGTTTGGCACTTGTACCTGTTCCGCAAGGTGAACGGTCAGCCTGAGCATCTCCGAATACAACAACGTTTCTCATTGTAGCCTGATCCGGATTCGGTGTTGGTCCGTAGAATTCAACCAGGTCAACTTCTGTGATGTCCAGAGTTGGATGCTGGATCTTAACTTCTGCGTTGACTTTATCACGAATCTTCATTCCGAGTTCTGTATAAGCAGGAACTGTCTTAGCGTTGATTTCGCCAATGTCAAGCTTTGTAGTATCAACCAGTGCGAAGAAACTTCCACCGAAAGAAATAGTATAAGGAATGTCTACTCCGTCGATATTAACTGTTAAGTTGTCTTTGTAAATGAATGCAGGTACGTTTGTAAGAGTTACATCTGTTACCTTTCCGTCTTTTACATGAGCTTTTGTTCTGATGATTCCTGCAGGAGCATCCAGAACAACTTCGTTCTCACCTTCGTGGCATTCAACAAGACCTGCTTCAAGGGCTACTGTAACAGCTCCGATCGTACAGTGTCCGCACATGTTCAGGTATCCGCCTGTATCCATGAAGATTACCCCAAGATCTGCTTCTTCGTGGATCGGCTCGCAAAGGAAAGCACCGAACATATCGTGATGTCCTCTCGGCTCCAGCATTAATGCTGTACGAACGTGGTCGTATTTTTCTTCCATCCATTTTTTCTTTTCGATCATTGTGCTGCCTTCTGGCTCAGGGAATCCTCCGATGACCATACGGCAGAACTCACCGGCTGTATGAGCATCTACAACCTGAAGTGCTTCTTCAAACCGGTTGAAGTTAACTTTTGCTTCTAACTTCATAATCCTTACCTCCTTATAATATCCTATAGAATTCATCTATAAGTTTTTATAAAAACACATTGAAAATCTCTATATTTTCGTAGTGCCTTTTTCTATGAGTGAAAAATAAAAATAATAAAATTAACAGATATTGCGATATAAAATTAACAAATAGACTGCATTCTAGTATTTCGTTCAACCTGTTGATTTCATTATGTACGAAATACCTTGAAAAGTCAATGCTTTTTTGGTATTATAAAAATAAATAAAAGTGTTGAAAATTAAGGGCAAATATGATATGGTATATAAGCACATGGGGGTAGTTGGGTAACTGGTGTGCCTCCTAGTCTTCAAAACTAGTGTAGGGCGTTAAGAGCGTCCTGGGTGGGTTCGATTCCCACATGCCTCCGCCAAAAAAACAGACAGTTTTTGTTAAAAAAATGGCGAAAAATAATTCATAGAAAATTTCTATATTAATCAAATTAGAATAAGTAAACGAGCTTGCATAGTTTCGTTTTGACTTAGATAAAATAAAAATTAAAAAGGAGAAGTGTGTCATGGGAAATGTACAGATGTTATTACGTCAGCATGTTGGCGCTCCTTGTGCACCATGTGTAGAAGTTGGTGCTGAGGTGAAAAAGGGTACTCTCATTGCTACACCAACAGGCCTGGGAGCTAACATCTTTTCAAGCGTGTATGGAAAAGTAACAGAGATTACAGAAGACCGCATCATCATCGAGCCGGCCGCTGAACAGCCGGATGAATTCATTCCAGTTACCGAATCAGTAGAAGGTATCACAGATGAATCATCAAAACTTGATCTGGTGAAAGCAGCCGGAATCGTAGGAATGGGAGGAGCCGGATTCCCGACAGGAGTAAAACTTAATATTAATTTAGAAGAAACTCCGATGGGTGAGCTTGATCCTGAGATTAACCCAGAGCTTCCGAAAGACTTCAAACTGGATTGTGGATACATTCTTGTAAATGCAGCTGAATGCGAACCGGGACTGGAACACAACACAAGACAGATCGAAGAGCAGAGTGATAAATTAATCCGTGGTATTAAATATAGTATGGAAATCACTCACGCAAAGAAAGCAATTATTGCTATTAAGAAGAAACATCATAAAGCAATCAAGGTATTACAGAAAGCTCTTGAGAATGAGCCTGATATCAAGATGCACCTGATGGCTGATATCTACCCGATGGGTGAGGAACGTGCAGTAGTAAGAGAGTGTCTTGGGGTATTACTCACAACTACACAGCTTCCATCAGCAGCTAGATCTGTTGTTATCAATGTAGAAACTGTCTGTAAGATTGCTGAAGCGGTTGATGAAAAGAAACCTTGTATCAGCAAGAACATGACAGTCCGTGGTAAATTAAACGGTGGAAATGAAGCACACGTATTCTTCGACGTACCAGTTGGTGTAAGCGTTGGAGAGATGATCGAAAAAGCCGGCGGAATCGACGGAAAATATGGCGAGATCATCATGGGTGGAGCTTTCACAGGAAAGTCTACTACATTAGATGCACCAACAACCAAAACGACAGGAGCAATCCTTGTAACAGTCGAGTTCCCGGATCTCCACGGAGCAACAATGGGAATTCTTGTATGTGCCTGCGGCGGAAGCGAAGAGCGTATGCGTGAGATCGCTTCTAAGATGAATGCCAAAGTAGTATCTATGTGCAAATGTAAACAGGCAATTGAAAACAAACCGGGAGCACCACTGAAGTGCTTAAGACCTGGTAACTGTCCTGGACAGGTTAAGAACAATATGCAGTTCAAGAAAGACAAATGTGAATACATTCTGATCGGTAACTGCTCAGACTGTTCAAATACTGTAATGGCATCCGGACCGAAGATGGGACTGAAGGTATTCCATCAGACAGACCATGTTATGAGAACAGTTGGACATCCACTGTACAGAAGCCTGAAGGTTTCTAAAGAAGTAAGTCAGGAAATTGATTTTTAATTATAACCTGAATGAAACATAATATTATCGGTATTACCGTTGCGTACAATGAGGTAGGAGACCCCCCGATTCTTTTGCCTGACAGAAGTAATTGAGAGGTTCTTCTGGAAGTTGGACGCAGCTGTATATATATTTTTTAACTACAATATTCCGCAAGGAAAATGTATGAAACAAAAACAAGGAGGGAAACAATATGTCAATCACAGCTGAAACAGCAAAAGCACATGCTCATGATCCTGCAGTACTGTGCTGTAGAGCAGAAGCTGGTATCACAATTGAGCCGGCTAATCTCGAAGATCCAGCAATTTTTGATGATCTGGTAGATTCAGGATTATTAAACCTGGACGGATGCCTTACAATCGAAGAAGTACTGGGTGCAAAACTTACAAAAACTTGTGATTCTCTTTGCCCGTTAACAAATGATGTTCTGGATGGTGTAAAAGCACCTACAACTCCAGCAGAAGAGGCAGAGGAAGAAGCTCCGGCAGAGGAAGCTGCACCAGCAGCACCAGTTGCAACAGCAGCAACAGTAGCTGGAGGAACACTCAAGATCCATATCGGAGAAGGAAAAGATATCAATCTTGAAATTCCGGTTGGAGCTCTTGGAGCAACAGGAGAAGCAGTAGCAGAAGTACCTGCAGCAGTAGCAGCTACAGCAACAGCAGAAGCACCTGTTGAAGAAACAAAAGTAGTAGGAACATTAACAAGAAGACACATTAAGATCACAGAGGTTAAGAGAGGACCAGAGACAAAGATCGAAGGAACAACTCTTTACATCCGTGAAGGAATTGAAGCAGAAGTAATTGCTAATCAGGAACTGGTTAAAGATTTCCATCTTGAAATCATCACTCCTGACCAATACCACACATACTCAGAGACAATCATGGATGTTCAGCCAATCGCTACAAAAGAAGGCGATGCAATCCTTGGTGAAGGCGCAACAAGAGTACTTGACGGCGTTGTTATGATGCTGACAGGAACAGATGAAGGCGGAGTTCAGATTGGTGAGTTCGGTTCTTCAGAAGGATACCTTGACGAGAACATCATGTGGGGACGTCCTGGATGCCCGGATAAGGGAGAAATCTTTATCAAAGGTAACATCGTAGTTCAGGAAAAGACTAACATGGAACGTCGTGGACCTATGGCTGCACATACAGCATTCGATATCATTACTCAGGAAATCCGTGAAGTAATGAAAGAATTAGATGACAGCTTCATTGTTGAAGACGAAGAACTGAAATCTATCCGTCGTCCAGGTAAGAAGAAAGTCGTAATCGTAAAAGAGATCATGGGACAGGGAGCTATGCATGATAACTTCATCCTTCCTGTAGAACCAGTTGGTATCCTTGGCGCAAGAGCTAACGTAGACTTAGGAAACGTACCTGTATGCGTATCTCCACTTGAGGTACTTGATGGATGTATCCATGCATTAACGTGTATCGGACCTGCATCTAAAGAGATGTCAAGACATTACTGGAGAGAGCCACTTGTACTTGAAGCTTTACATGATGAAGAAGTTGACCTTTGCGGAGTTATATTCGTAGGATCACCTCAGATCAATGCTGAGAAGTACTATGTATCTCGTCGTGTAGGACATACTGTAGAAATGATGGATGTTGACGGAGCTTTCGTTACAACAGAAGGATTCGGAAATAACCACATTGATTTCGCAAGCCACATCGAGCAGATCGGTATGAGAGGAATTCCTGTAGTAGGACTTTCATTCTGCGCTGTTCAGGGTGCACTTGTTGTTGGTAACAAGTACATGCAGTACATGGTTGACAATAACAAATCAGAGTCTGGTATCGAGAATGAGGTACTTGGATGTAATACACTTTGCCAGGAAGAGGGTATCCGTGCTCTTGCTATGCTGAAAGCAGCTATGGCTGGTGAAGAAGTAAAGGCCGCTGAGAAGAAGTGGAATCCAAACGTTAAATCTACAAACGTAGAGCTGATCGAAGCAGCTTGCGGTAAGAAGATTGAACTCGTAGACAACGAACAGTCTCTGCCGATGAGCCAGAAACGTAAAGAAAAATACGACTAAGATCGGGTGTTATCATAATGGATAATGAACGTTTACACTATGGCGATAAGATCATTTATATGGAAGGTGTGATCGTAGATGTTGATGACTGTAGCATCAGCATCGACTTGAAAGGACGTCTGGGGTTCTTTAAAGCTCCGAAGAGAATGTTCATCTGCGATACAGAACCGAAAGTAGGTCAGGAAGTTGGCTGGAACATGAGTTTCCCGGAACAGCTCGGACCGGAAGTAAATGAGAAATACGTCAGCAATATTGAAAAAGAACGTCGCAAACAACAAGAAATGCAAGCACGTTTGGATGCTAATAAGGAGGATTAAAAATGAGTTTAACGGTTGTTAAAGGCTTACAGTCTGAAATATTCGTTCCTATTACTCCACCGTCAGTATGGGCTCCTGTAACAAAAGAGCTGAAAGATATGTCTATCGCTCTTGCAACAGCAGCAGGTGTTCACAAGAAGAGCCAGGAGAGATTTAACCTTGCTGGTGACTTCACATGGAGAAAGATCGAAAACACTACACCATCTAGTGATCTGATGGTATCACACGGTGGATATGATAACAGTGATGTTAATAAGGACATCAACTGTATGTTCCCAATTGACAGAATTCATGAATTAGCTGCAGAAGGATTTATCAGAGCTTGTGCTCCTGTACATGCTGGATTCATGGGTGGTGGTGGAAACCAGGAGAAATTCAAACATGAAACTGGTCCTGCTATCGCTGAAATGTTCAAAAATGAGGATGTTGACGCAGTAATCCTCACCGCTGGCTGAGGTACCTGCCACCGCTCTGCAGTATTGGTGCAGAGAGCGATTGAAGAAGCTGGAATTCCTACAATTATTATTGCAGCTCTTCCACCAGTTGTTCGTCAGACTGGTACTCCTCGTGCGGTAGCTCCGTTGGTACCTATGGGTGCTAATGCGGGTGGTCCTCACAACGTAGAACAGCAGACACAGATCGTAAAGGCAACTCTGGAGCAGTTAGAGAAAATCGAAACTCCAGGAAAGATTGTTCCGTTGCCATTCGAGTATGTTGCTAAGATCTAATTCTATTTAAAGAATATTGTTGATCTTAAGAAGGGCAGATGTATTTTGCATCTGCCCTTTTTTAAAAAAAGAATGAGACAATATATTGGAATTTCTTGCAGTATATTGTATACTAGAGACATGGAGAAGGCATAGAAAGGGGCAGAGATATGCTTAATTTCCTGAACGGTACAGGAAAGAGATATGCCTTAAGAATATAGGAGGTGACATGATGGCTGAGAAAGAGATAGACTTAAGACGCCTTGTGATCAAAGCATTTCATATGACAGATGTGGAATGGGGTGAACACAATAATATCACAACGGATGGACATATGACAGTCAGTAAAGAGATGATCGATCAGCTTGTTGCACAGGATGATTGTATTGAGAAGATTGATATTCAAATCATAAAACCGGGAGACCACGACAGATGGACGAACACGATCATGGATATCATTCCAATCTCAACAAAAGTGCTTGGTAAATTGGGAGAAGGAATTACTCACACCATAACCGGTGTATATGTAATGCTGACAGGCGTTGATGTGAATGGAAAGCAGTGTCACGAATTTGGTTCATCGGAAGGGAATCTGAAAGAACAGTTATACTTAAACCGTGCAGGTACACCGGGAGATGATGATTATATCATTTCTTTTGATGTTACATTTGCGGCCGGAATGGGACAGGAGAGACATGGACCATTTACTGCGCACAGACTGTGTGATGAATTTATTCAGACATACAGGGATAAACTGAAAAAGTTCAAAGGGGACAAGTGTACGGAACGGCATGAATATCATGATAAGGTGAGACCTGGAAAGAAGAAGGTTGTCATTATCCGTCAGGTTGCAGGTCAGGGAGCTATGTATGATACGTGGATGTTCCCGGATGAACCGTCAGGGGTTGAAGGCGGACGTTCAATTATCGATATGGGTAATATGCCGGTTATGATTACTCCAAATGAGTACAGAGACGGTATTATCCGTTCGATGCAGTAATAATAGGAGGTGCAGAAGTTATGGGTATTGGACCATCGACAAAAGAAACATCATTACATCATTTCAGAGATCCTCTTCTGGAAGTCGTATCTGAGGATACAGATCTGGACCTTCTTGGACTTATTATAGTAGGGACTCCGGATGATAATAAAGATAAGATGCTGGTTGGAACCAGAGCGGCAGCAATGGCTGAGTGTATGCGTGCAGATGGTGTGATCATATCATCAGATGGATGGGGAAATAGTGATGTGGATTATACCAACACATGTGAACAACTTGGTATTCGTGGAATTCCGGTAACGGGACTTAATTTCAGCGGAACGGTTGCGAAGTTCGTTGTAGTCAATGATTATCTGGATGGAATCATTGATATTAATAAGAGTGCCGATGGCACAGAAACAGACGTTGTCGGAGAAAATAATATGGTGAAAGTAGACTGTCTGAAGGCGAAGGCACTTCTGAAACTCAAGATGCGCCATAAAGACGAACTGGAAGGACGTTAAAATATCTGGACAGAATGTCTGAAAAAAGGAAAACGGAGAACTTGTAAAAAGAGAAGATTACCACATTTTGCGATGGAAATCTTCTCTTTTTCTATTTGTCAAATGCCGAATCAATAGGTCCGTATTTGATTTCCGGATGCTGTTCTAACATCCATTGTTTAAAACTGCTCGAATCCCCTTCTGTAAAAGAGTCTTTGTCAAGCATAACTCCTTCTATCTGATCTTTGGAAGTTAATTTATAATAAGTTTTTGCTTCTTCAAATTTTGTGAGATCTTCCCAGTTTACATGATTGTTGATCTTATTGTTGATAAAGAGTGCTATATCTTTCTCACGGATCATCACTTTACATGTCCAGTCTTTTCCATTGAAATATTGTGCGCGTGTCACACGGAAAGTTTTGTCAGCATGCATCCATTTGAAAAATACTCCGCGGTAGAGGGCTATAAAGGAAAGTGTAGCACCAACAGACTGCCATCTGAGCGAAGCGCCTACATGATGAAAATAAATCCAGCCAAAAGTTCCGGCTGCGAAGATTATACAATATACGTAAAAGATGGGAAGCTTCCAGAATTTTGGAGCTGCCCATTTGTCATAACGCTTGCGTGTCATTACATATTCGTTAACAAACATATGATATTCTCCATAAATAAAATTGTAATGCGTGGAAACTGCACAGGCAGTTCTTCTTGAGTGTCAGGATATAAAGATGGCAGTCTGTTAAGACTGCCATCCGGATGTTATTTTGTTTAAATAAGTGCATTGCTTATTTATATGTTTTGCAGATATTAAGCAATACCTTTTGCTTTATCTTTCTTTGCTGCACTAAGTAATGTGTAAGAAGTCCAAAGAAGAACGATACAAATTAAGTTGATGAGCCAGAACATCGGAAGTCCTGTAACCACTTTCCATGCAATGAATACACCGATACATCCGCCGAGCGCATTACCGACTGTGTGTGGTACGTCATATCTGTGTGATTTAATGAACTCGATAGAACAAGCCGGCATTAAGCATGCGCAAGATCCCATGAATACAGGGAAGCATGTAGCAGCATCAACACCAAGAAGCAGACATGTTGCCATACATGGTGCATAAAGACCGAAACCGATATCCATTAAAGCACCCCATAAGATATTAAGAGCTGCGGCAACGATCAGTTTCCATCCGCTTAATCCTGTTGCAGTACCAACAATACCGAAAGGTCCGACACCTAAGTTCTTGCAAAGCATGATCGCAGCAAGAGGAATCATAATGGTTCCAAGAGCAATTCTGATCTTGTTACGTGGCCATTTTGTTACGATGGATGCAAATCCGAATGAACCAACAGCGGCACAGATATACATTACCCATAAGAAGATAGGATCACATTCTACAGAAGTTGTGAAGATGAATGCCTCAAAAATAACTGGGAATGTGTCACCAACATTCAGTGTACCCGGAATGTTGATATCATCAATCTGATTAAAAAGTTTGTACATGAATGTTGATGGTGCATAGGAACCACATCCTAAAGTATCAAGGAAGTTGGCTATGATACCAACCGCAAAAGCGGAAGCCCACTGCTTACCTGTAGAACCTTTGAGTTCATCCATGCGGTTCTTGCCTATGTCGACAACAAGGCCGATACCTGTTCCGGCGAACAAAACACCTAATAAAATTTGGATCGCTAATAACATAAATTCATCCCTCCAGATTTTCATATTTAATTGTTGACAAGCTATACATGTGAATACATAAGTGCAAAATGTATTTTAGCACTTTAAAAAAAGAAATCTTATACACCCCGATTTGTAAAGATTTTCTATAAATTCACGCATTGCTTTGTATTAATATTTTACCAATTAAATCGTTAAAAGTCAATCAAACATGAAAATTATAGACAGATTCAATAAGAAAAAGCACGACATCTGAACATGTCGTGCTCTTTCTTATTGGTATGTCATTGAGAGGTTTTTCCTCGTTGCATTGCAGTTTTGTCTTTATATACAAAGCTGGGGAATGCTCCTCTATATAGAGGATGTATATATCAATTGGAGTTCACCTTCGCAAGGTCATTCTTGGGGGAAACGACCGGCTTAGGTATAACTGCAATAACAACCATAATAATGGTTTCTTAAAAACAAATTACTATAATATAATGTCTGATTTTAAAAGAGCAGTTCCCGCATAATAGAATTCTGTTAAGGAACCGCCATTGGTGTCTGTGTCTGTTTTTAAGTTGATATTAATATAGCACGTTAATTCGATGATGTCAATAAGGATGGAAAAAACTGGCATTGCAACAAGAAAAACGTGATAAAGCGGGAGGTGTTTCGTGCAATTTTAATGAATAAATGAGAAAGAACGTCATTTACTCTGCATGAATATTGACTTAATCATCTAGCAGAAAGTCTTTTGCATATTCCAGAAAAGTCTTTGAAGCAGGTGACAGATTTTCGAGAGAAGAATATGCAAGTCCTAACTGTCTTGTAATTGTTGGCTTCAATGGACGTTTTACAAATTTTCCCTGCTGGCCGCGAAGTAAAAGACCCGGGAGGATAGAATATCCCAGTTCGTGTTCGACCATGGAAAGGGAAGAAAATTCATTTCTGGTTACATAGCGGATATCCGGATGGATTTTATGCTTTTTTAAAATACGGTGTACGTCGCTTCCTGGTGTGTATTCTGTGATGATAAAAGGTGCATCTTCAAATGCTTCGATTGGAATTTCTTCTTCTTTTGCAAGAGGATCGTTTTCTGGAACAACTGCGTACATCAAGTCGTTCATGACCGGAAGGAACTGATATTTATGATTTTTCTGCAGACTGATAAATCCGATATCTACACGTCGTTCCTGAATCCAGTCGGCAAGTTCTCCTTCAACCCCTTCGATAACCTGGATGATGATATCCGGATGTTTCTGCTGGAATTCTCGGATGATCTTTGGAATCCAGTGAATTGAACAGCTTAGATAAGTGCCGATGCGGATGGTTCCTCTCTGCGCACCATTTAATGCAGCAATTTCCTGATGAATTACTTCATCGGCATTCAATAATGTGCGGATTGCCGGAATAAGTGACTTTGCTTCATTTGTAAGTGTAATACCGTGGTGGTCTTTGATGTAGAGCGGGAACCCGACTTTCTTTTCCAGATTTTTCATCATTTGCGTAATACCGGATTGTGTGTATCCAAGTTCCGCGCCTACGCGGGTAAAGCTGCCGTAATCATCAACGGCTAACATGATTTTCCAACTTTTGATGTCCATTCTTTTATTCTCCAATGTATGAAAATACAAAAATTTATAAAAAATTTATTTGCTTATTAATAGTAGCTAAAAAATATCAAAATTACAAGCTTATCGGATGACTTTTTTAAAATCATCGTATGAATCCGAATACATTTAAAATGATGATTATCATAAATATCGGAACAACAATGCAGGTAAGGATTTTGTCGTATAAAGTTACTCTGCCGAACTTACCGTCATTGGTGAGTTCTTTTTCGTATTCTTTAAATCCCCAGGTGTGATATTCCGGAAGCATCCAGCCATGGAAGTTTAATATTACTTAAGAGTCCGAATCTGAGGGAAATGATAATGTTACCGATTCCGACAGAGAATAAAACCTGGGTTGCTGCCTGGGAAAATACAGTGAAATTGAATTTGCTAAAATCAGGCAGAAGATAGTATTTTAAACCATTGATTGCATTGCTGGTTACGAACATTGCTCAGATACTACATATAATAAGGAAGAGAAAGAATACAGCATAATGATTTTGGTTACTTTCTCTACAAGGCGAGATATGCGAATTTCCAAATGTTTCCGAGGCCGATCGCAGCTCCTGCGGCAACCATAATGTAACCAAAACGAGAGTTCCATTCACGAGATTGATTTCCATTTTCACTCATATGTAACACACTCCATTCATTATAATATTGTGCAAAAAAAGGGAAGCAACACATCCATGATGTCTGACTCCCCTGATTGCTTTGGTTTATAGTAATAGTATAGTCTGGAAAATTTGAAATATCAATAAAATATTAGAAAATGTAATATTAAAATAAGAGAAAATAATACTATTTGGCAAAAACTTAACATGTTTGAGTGGAAAGTACAAAATAAATTGTATGAATAAAAAAACAAAAAAAGTACTTGCAAAATGTATGGGAATCGGATATACTAAGAGAGCTGTGACATGATAGCGTTGAAGCGTGAGGTTGCTGCTAGGAATTAGCAGGTTTTCCGTGGAGCGAATGTCAAGTTAGGAAACTGGCGACAAGTCACTGTACGAAACTACTATAACGGCCACTGCGATGTGGTAACAACGTGTGGGTTCTCACGACACACACGGGAGAGTGTACAGTCACCGCTTGTCGTACTCGATTATAAGTACGAAAAGGAGGCGACTTTTTTTATGGCAAGTCAAGTAATGAGAATCACTTTGAAAGCGTATGATCATCAGTTAGTAGATGCATCCGCTAAGAAAATCATCGAAACTGTAAAGAAAAATGGATCTAAGGTGAGTGGACCTGTACCACTTCCGACAAAGAAGGAAGTAGTTACAATCTTAAGAGCTGTTCACAAATACAAAGATTCCAGAGAACAGTTCGAACAGAGAACTCATAAGAGACTGATCGATATCATTGCACCAACACAGAAGACTGTAGATGCATTATCTAGATTAGAGATGCCAGCTGGTGTAGCTATTGATATCAAAATGAAATAAGAAGCAGTAATTCCTATAATTTAGGATGAGCGTCCAATCGGGCGTTCCGCTGTAAATCACAGGAGGTAAAATAAAATGAAGAAAGCTATTTTAGCAACAAAAGTCGGAATGACTCAGATCTTCAACGAAGACGGAACACTTACTCCGGTAACAGTTCTTCAGGCTGGACCTTGTGCTGTAACACAGATCAAGACTGTTGAGAATGACGGATACGAAGCTGTTCAGGTTGGATTCGTTGACAAGAAAGACAAGATCATCAACAAGGACAAAGGCGGAAAGAAAGAAATTGTTCACCGTCACGGTGTAACAAAGGCAGAGCAGGGACACTTTGCTAAAGCCGGTGTTACAGGTAAGAGATATGTAAGAGAATTTAAGTTTGAAAATGCTAGCGAATATGAGTTAGGCCAGGAAATCAAGGCTGATATTTTCGCTGCTGGAGATAAGATTGACGCAACTGCAATCTCTAAAGGAAAAGGATTCCAGGGTGCAATCAAACGTCACAATCAGTCAAGAGGACCTATGGCTCATGGTTCTAAGTATCATCGCCATGCTGGTTCAAACGGTGCTTGTTCAGATCCAAGTAAAGTATTCAAAGGAAAACACATGCCGGGACACATGGGAAGTAAGAAGATTACAGTCCAGAATCTCGTAGTTGTACGTGTTGACGCTGAGAACAACTTACTTCTGGTTAAAGGTTCAGTACCGGGACCTAAGAAATCTTTAGTAACTATCAAAGAAGCAGTAAAAGCTAACTAAGATTTGGCGAAGGAAGGAGGACACTTAAGATGGCTAACGTATCTGTTTATAATATCGAAGGTAAAGAAGTTGGTAAGATCGACTTAAGCGATGCTGTATTCGGTGTTGAAGTTAATGAACATCTTGTACACATGGCAGTTGTAAGCCAGCTTGCAAATAACCGTCAGGGAACACAGAAAGCAAAAACACGTTCTGAAGTTTCTGGTGGTGGAAGAAAACCATGGAGACAGAAAGGAACCGGTCATGCAAGACAGGGATCTACAAGAGCTCCACAGTGGACAGGCGGCGGAGTTGTATTCGCACCAGTTCCGAGAGATTATTCTTTCAAAATGAATAAGAGAGAGAAGAGAGCAGCTCTGAAATCTGCACTCACATCAAGAGTCGAAGAAAACAAATTCATCGTAATCGATGAGATCAACTTCGAAGAAGCAAAGACAAAGAACTTTGCAAACATTCTTAAGAATTTAGATGTATCTAAAGCATTAGTAGTATTAGAGGATGACAACAAGAACGCAGAGCTTTCAGCAAGAAACATCGCTGATGTTAAGACTGCAAAGACTAATACAATCAATGTGTACGATATCTTAAAATACAACACAGTAATCACAACAAAAGCTGTTGTTGCTAAAATCGAGGAGGTGTACGCATAATGGCAAATGTTCAGTATTATGATGTAATCCTTAAACCTGTAGTAACAGAAAAGAGTATGGAACTTATGGGAGAAAAGAAATACACTTTCTTAGTACACCCAGAAGCAACAAAATCTCAGATTAAAGAAGCTGTTGAAAAGATGTTTACAGGAACTAAAGTAGAGAAAGTAAACACAATGAACAACGATGGAAAGAAGAAAAGAGTTCGTGGAACTTACAACTTCGGAAAAACAGCTAAAACTAAAAAAGCAATCGTAAAACTTACAGAAGATAGCGCAGATATCGAAATCTTCCAGGGATTATAAGATTGCAAAGCATACGGATAGAAACCGTGACAATAAACAATTGAAAGGAGATTAATCATGGGAATTAAAACATACCGCCCATATACGCCTTCCAGAAGACAGATGACTGGTTCTGATTTCTCTGAAATCACAAAGACAACACCAGAAAAATCTCTGTTAGCTCCAAAGAGCAGACAGGCTGGACGTAATAATCAAGGAAAAATCACAGTTAGACACCGCGGAGGCGGAGCTAAGAAAAAATATAGAATTATCGACTTCAAAAGAAGAAAAGACAATATCCACGCTACTGTACTTGGTATCGAATATGATCCAAACAGAACAGCTAACATTGCTCTGATCTGCTATGAAGATGGTGAAAAAGCATATATCATCGCACCTGAAGGACTGACAGACGGAATGACAGTTATGAATGGACCAGAAGCTGAAGTTAAGATCGGTAACTGCCTCCCATTAGCACAGATTCCAGTTGGTACTCAGATCCACAACATCGAGCTTCATCCTGGAAAAGGCGGACAGATGGTTCGTTCCGCAGGTAACAGTGCTCAGTTAATGGCTAAAGAAGGAAAATATGCAACTCTCAGACTTCCATCAGGAGAAATGAGAATGGTACCGCTTGAGTGCAGAGCTTCTATCGGAGTTGTAGGAAATGGTGATCACAACCTGGTCAACATTGGTAAAGCAGGACGTAAACGTCATATGGGAATCAGACCTACAGTTCGTGGTTCTGTTATGAACCCGAATGACCATCCGCATGGTGGTGGTGAAGGTAAGACAGGAATCGGTCGTCCGGGTCCGTGTACACCTTGGGGTAAACCAGCACTTGGTCTTAAGACAAGAAAGAAAAATAAAGCTTCTAACAAGATGATCGTAAGAAGAAGAGATGGTAAAGCAATTAAATAGTTTTCATAAGGAGGTTAGAACCTATGGCACGTTCTATTAAAAAAGGACCATTCGCAGACGCAAGCCTGCTTAAAAAGGTTGATGCTATGAACGAGGCTGGAGACAAGTCTGTAATCAAGACATGGTCCCGTCGTTCTACAATCTTCCCAAGCATGATCGGACACACAATTGCTGTTCATGACGGAAGAAAGCACGTACCTGTATATGTTACTGAAGATATGGTTGGACACAAACTCGGAGAGTTCGTAGCAACCAGAACTTACAGAGGACACGGAAAAGACGAAAAGAAATCCAAAGTTAGATAATTAGATTGTGAAAGGAGGGTTCATCCATGGCTAAAGGACATAGATCCCAAATTAAAAGAGAAAGAAATGCTAACAAAGATACAAGACCTTCTGCTAAGTTATCTTACGCAAGAGTTTCTGTTCAGAAAGCATGCTTCGTATTAGATGCCATCAGAGGTAAGGATGTAACAACAGCACTTGGTATTTTGACATATAATCCAAGATATGCTTCTAGTTTAATAAAGAAATTATTAGAGTCTGCAATTGCAAATGCTGAGAACAACAACGGCATGAATGCTGAGAATCTGTACATTGCAGAGGCTTATGCAAACAAAGGACCAACAATGAAGAGAATCAGACCTAGAGCACAGGGTAGAGCTTACAGAATCGAAAAGAGAATGAGCCACATTACACTCGTGCTTGATGAAAGATAAGGAGGGCAAACATGGGACAGAAAGTTAATCCTCATGGTTTGAGAGTCGGAGTTATCAAAGACTGGGACTCAAGATGGTATGCAGAGAAAGATTTCGCAGACTGCTTAGTGGAAGACCATGAAATCAGAACATATCTTAAGAAGAGATTATACAGTGCTGGTATTTCTAAAATTGAAATCGAGAGAGCATCTGACCGCGTAAAGATTATCGTTTACACAGCAAAACCTGGTGTTGTAATCGGTAAAGGTGGAGCAGAGATCGAGAAAGTAAAAGGTGAATTAGCACAGTTTACAGATAAAAAGTTAATCGTTGACATCAAAGAAATCAAGAGACCGGATAAAGATGCTCAGTTAGTAGCTGAGAACATCGCATTACAGCTTGAGAACCGTATTTCTTTCAGACGTGCAATGAAATCATGCATGTCAAGAACTATGAAATCTGGAGCACTTGGTGTTAAGACTTCTGTATCAGGACGTCTTGGTGGAGCTGATATGGCTCGTACAGAGTTTTACAGCGAGGGAACAATTCCTCTTCAGACACTGAGAGCAGACATTGACTACGGATTCGCTGAAGCAAACACAACTTACGGAAAAGTTGGTGTTAAAGTTTGGATCTACAAAGGCGAAGTTCTTCCGGAGAAAACAGTTAAGGAAGGAGATAGATAATCATGTTAATGCCAAAAAGAGTAAAACGTCGTAAACAATTCCGTGGTACCATGAAGGGTAAAGCTCTTCGCGGTAACCAGATTACAAACGGTGAATATGGTATCGTTGCAACGGAACCTTGTTGGATCCGTTCTAACCAGATCGAAGCAGCCCGTATCGCTATGACACGTTACATCAAACGTGGTGGTAAAGTTTGGATCAAGATATTCCCAGATAAACCTGTAACTACGAAACCAGCTGAGACACGTATGGGTTCTGGTAAAGGAACCTTAGAATACTGGGTAGCTGTTGTTAAACCGGGACGCGTTCTTTTCGAGATCGCAGGTGTACCAGAAGAAGTTGCTAAAGAGGCTCTTCGTCTTGCAACTCACAAGCTGCCATGTAAATGTAAAGTAGTTTCTCGCGCAGACTTAGAAGGCGGTGATAACAGTGAAAATTAATGCATTTGTTGAAGATTTAAAAACAAAATCAGCTGCAGAGCTGAATGAAGAATTAGTAGCTGCTAAAAAGGAACTTTTCAATTTAAGATTCCAGAACGCAACAAACCAGTTGGACAATACAAGCAGAATTAAAGAAGTAAGAAGAAATATTGCCAGAATTCAGACAGTAATCACTGAAAAGGCAGCTCAGTAGAAACTGAAAACTCACAAAATGAAAGGAGTTACAGACTGTGGAAAGAAATCTTAGAAAAACCAGAGTTGGTAAGGTTGTCAGCAACAAGATGGATAAAACTATCGTTGTAGCAATCGAAGATCATGTAAAACATCCACTTTACAAGAAAATTGTAAAGAAGACATATAAATTAAAAGCACATGATGAAAACAATGAGTGCAATATCGGCGACAAAGTAAAAGTTATGGAAACAAGACCTCTGTCAAAAGACAAGAGATGGAGACTTGTTGAAGTTATGGAAAAAGTGAAATAGTATAAGGAGGGAAACCTGCATGATACAGCAAGAAAGCAGACTTAAAGTAGCAGACAACACAGGTGCGAAAGAGTTACTGTGTATCCGTGTACTTGGCGGCTCAACAAGAAGATATGCAAGTATCGGTGATGTAATCGTTGCGACTGTTAAAGATGCAACACCAGGCGGCGTTGTTAAAAAAGGTGACGTAGTTAAAGCTGTAGTTGTTCGTACTGTAAACAGTACTCGTCGTAAAGATGGATCTTACATCCGTTTCGATGAAAATGCTGCTGTAATTATAAAAGATGATAAGACACCAAGAGGAACCCGTATCTTCGGGCCAGTAGCAAGAGAGCTTCGTGACAAACAGTTCATGAGAATTGTTTCTCTGGCTCCGGAAGTACTTTAAGGAGGTGCGCGTAAGATGTCAATGTTAAAGATCAAAAAAGGTGATACAGTTAAAGTAATCGCCGGTAAAGATAAAGACAAAGAAGGCAAAGTTATCGCTGTTAACCAGAAGACTGGAAAGGTTATCGTTGAAGGCGTAAATATGCTGACAAAGCACACAAAACCAAGTGCTCAGAACCAGGAAGGCGGAATCGTTCGTCAGGAAGGACCTATCGATATCTCTAACGTAATGTATGTTCACAAAGGAACAGCTACAAGAGTTGGTATCAAGATGAACGGAGACAAAAAAGTACGTTACGCTAAATCAACAGGCGAAGTGATTGATTAATTTGAGGAAGGAGGTCCAAAGCTTTGAGTAGACTGAAAGAACAGTACCAGAACGAGATCATTGATGCAATGATCAAAAAGTTCGGTTATAAAAATATTATGGAAGTACCAAAACTCGATAAAGTTGTTATCAACATGGGTGTTGGTGAAGCAAAAGATAACGCAAAACTTTTAGATGCTGCAATCGCTGACATGGAGAAAATCACAGGTCAGAAGGCTGTAGTTTGTAAAGCTAAGAAGTCCGTTGCTAACTTTAAGATCAGAGAGGGTATGCCGATCGGATGTAAAGTTACATTAAGAGGAGAAAAGATGTATGAATTCGTTGACCGTCTGGTTAACCTTGCACTCCCACGTGTACGTGACTTCAGAGGTGTAAATCCTAACGCATTCGACGGAAGAGGTAACTACGCTCTCGGAATTAAAGAGCAGCTGATCTTCCCAGAAATCGAATACGATAAAGTAGATAAGGTAAGAGGTATGGATATCATCTTCGTTACTACTGCTAAAACAGATGAAGAGGCACGCGAACTGCTTACTCAGTTCAACATGCCATTTACAAAATAAGGAGGTAAATTATGGCTAAGACAGCAATGAAAGTAAAACAGCAGCGCAAGCAGAAATTCTCCACAAGAGAATACAATCGTTGCAGAATCTGTGGACGTCCACATGCATATTTGAGAAAATATGGTATCTGCCGTGTTTGCTTCCGTGAGTTAGCATACAAAGGACAGATTCCAGGTGTTAAGAAAGCAAGTTGGTAGGAGGAAAGAACAATGACAATGAGTGATCCAATCGCAGATATGCTTACAAGAATTCGTAATGCAAATACTGCTAAACATGATACTGTAGATGTTCCGGCATCCAAGATGAAGCTTGCTATCGCTAATATCTTGTTAGATGAAGGATATATCGAAAAATACGACGTTATCGAAGACGGAGTATTCAAAACAATTCACATCACACTGAAATACGGTGCTGATAAGAACGAAAAAGTTATCACAGGCCTTAAGAGAATTTCTAAACCAGGTCTTCGTGTATACGCTTCAAGCGAGAATGTACCTAAGGTATTTGGTGGACTTGGAACAGCAATCATTTCCACAAACCAGGGTGTAATCACTGATAAAGCTGCCAGAAAGCTTGGTATCGGTGGAGAAGTTCTCTGCTATATTTGGTAAGAAACCCGCGAGCAACTTAGTGAAGGTGTGCCGTAAGGCACAGCCTGAACTGATTGCCATATAGAAACTGAAAACAGAGAAGCCATAAGAGCTTTTCCGAGAATCTAAGTTAAGGAGGAACAAGGTATGTCACGTATCGGAAGACATCCAATCGCTATCCCGGCAGGCGTAACTGTTGAGATCGCTGAGAACAATGTAGTGACTGTTAAAGGTCCAAAGGGAACACTTGAGAAAGCACTTCCAACAGAGATGGAAATCAAACAGGAAGGCGAAGAAATCGTTGTAACAAGACCAAATGACTTAAAGAAGATGAAATCTTTACATGGTCTTACAAGAACACTGATCAATAACATGGTTATTGGTGTAACAGAAGGATACCAGAAGGTTCTGGAAGTTAATGGTGTTGGATACAGAGCAGCAAAATCAGGTAACAAATTAACACTGAACCTTGGTTATTCTCATCCAGTTGAGATGGAAGATCCTGAAGGCGTTGAGACAGTAGTTGAAGGTCAGAACAAGATCATCGTTAAAGGACTCAGTAAAGAAAAAGTTGGCCAGTACGCAGCTGAAATCAGAGACAAGAGAAGACCGGAGCCTTACAAAGGTAAAGGTATTAAGTATGCTGATGAAGTTATCAGACGTAAAGTTGGTAAGACTGGTAAAAAATAAGTAAGGAGAGTGTGAAAATGGTTAGCAAAAAATCAAGAAGTGAAGTTCGCGTAAACAAGCACAGAAAATTACGTAACCGTTTATCTGGTACAGCTGAGTGCCCACGTTTAGCAGTATTCAGAAGTAATAATCATATGTATGCTCAAATTATTGACGATACAGTTGGAAATACACTGGTTTCCGCTTCCACTCTTCAGAAAGATGTGAAAGCAAACCTGGAGAAAACTAACAACGTTGATGCAGCAGCATATTTAGGAAAAGTAATCGCAGAAAAGGCCCTTGAAAAAGGTATTAAAGACGTTGTCTTCGATAGAGGCGGATTTATTTACCAGGGTAAAGTACAGGCATTAGCAGACGCAGCTAGAGAAGCTGGGTTGAATTTCTAGAAGGAGGAGCACACATGAGACAGGAACGTATTGATGCTAATTCATTAGAATTAAACGAAAAAGTAGTATCAATTAAACGTGTAACCAAAGTTGTTAAGGGTGGCCGTAATATGAGATTCACAGCTTTAGTAGTTGTTGGTGACGGAAATGGCCATGTTGGTGCAGGTTTAGGAAAAGCTACAGAAATTCCGGAAGCAATCCGCAAAGGAAAAGAAGATGCAGCTAAGAATCTCATCTCTGTAGCATTAGATGAAAATGACAGTGTAACACATGATTATATCGGTAAATTCGGAGGCGCTTCTGTATTACTTAAGAAGGCTCCAGAAGGTACTGGAGTTATCGCCGGTGGTCCGGCGCGTGCCGTAATCGAGATGGCAGGAATCAAGAACATTCGTACAAAATCTCTTGGTTCTAACAACAAACAGAATGTAGTACTTGCTACAATCGAAGGATTACGCCAGATTAAAACTCCAGAAGAAGTAGCTAAGCTTCGCGGTAAATCTGTTGAAGAGATCTTTGGCTAAGGAGGTAGAACAAAATGGCAGATTTAAAAATCACATTAGTAAAATCTACAATTGGTGCTGTACCTAAGCATAAGAAAACTGTTGAAGCATTAGGACTTAAGAAGCTGAACAAAACTGTTGTACTTCCAGATAATGCAGCAACAAGAGGTATGGTTAAACAGGTTTCTCACCTGGTAAAAGTAGAAGAAGTATAATTAATTTATTCGGATAAGGAGGTGTCACAATGGATTTATCTAACTTAAGACCTGCTGACGGATCAAAGCAGAGTGATAATTTCAGAAGAGGACGTGGACACGGTTCTGGAAATGGTAAGACAGCTGGTAAGGGACATAAAGGTCAGAAAGCTCGTTCAGGAGGTACAAGACCTGGTTTCGAAGGTGGTCAGATGCCATTATATAGAAGAATACCAAAGAGAGGTTTCACTAACAGAAACACTAAGACAATCGTTGGTATCAACGTAAGTGCTCTTGAAGTATTTGAGAATGATACAGTTGTAACTGTAGATACATTAATCGAGCAGGGTATCGTTACAAATCCAAAGGATGGAGTTAAGATCCTTGGAAATGGCGAACTTACTAAGAAACTTACAGTTCAGGCTGATGCATTCAGCGCAGGTGCTGTAGCTAAGATCGAGGCATTAGGTGGAAAAGCAGAGGTGATCTAATGTTAGAAGCATTTCGAAAGGCATTCAAGATAAAAGATATTCGAAAAAAGATCGGATATACATTTTTGATGTTAATCGTAATACGAATTGGATCGCAGTTGCCAACACCAGGCGTAAATGGTGAATATATTAAGAATTTCTTTGCTCAAAACACTGGAGAGGCGTTCAATTTATTTAACGCCTTCACCGGTGGCTCTTTTGAGCAAATGTCTGTATTTGCCTTAAGCATTACACCTTATATTACTTCATCAATCATAGTTCAGCTGCTTACAATTGCAATTCCGCAGTTGGAAGAAATGCAGCGTGACGGCGAGACCGGAAGAAAGAAAATTGTTGCTATTACAAGATATCTTACCGTTGGTCTTGCTTTAATTGAATCTGGAGCTATGGCGGTCGGATTTGGACGTCAGGGACTTCTGGTGAAGTATAATTTTGTTAATGCAGCAATTGTCGTATTAACACTCACGGCTGGATCAGCTTTTCTGATGTGGATTGGTGAGAGAATTACAGAAAAAGGTGTGGGCAATGGTATTTCTATTGTCCTGGTGATCAACATTATCTCTCGTATTCCGAGTGATATGAAGACGTTATTTGACCAGTTCGTGAAAGGAAAAGCGATTGCTTCCGCTTGTCTTGCAGTATGTGTAATCATTGCAATCATTCTTGCATTGGTTGTATTTACCGTAATTCTGCAGGATGGAGAAAGAAGAATTGCTGTACAGTATTCCCAGAAAGTAGTTGGAAGAAGATCTTATGGTGGTCAGTCTACAAACATTCCGTTGAAGGTTAACACTGCAGGTGTTATCCCGATTATCTTTTCATCATCTTTGATGCAATTTCCAATTGTAATTGCATCATTCCTTGGAAAAGATAACGGAAGTGGAATCGGAAGTGAGATACTTCGAGGATTGAATCAGAGTAACTGGTGCAATCCGGAACAGATTAAATACTCTTGGGGACTGGTATTATATATTGTCCTGACTGTATTCTTCGCATATTTTTACACTTCAATTACATTTAATCCATTGGAGATTGCAAATAATATGAAGAAGAGCGGTGGATTCATACCGGGAATTCGTCCGGGAAGACCAACAGTAGAATATTTGACAAAAATCTTGAATTATATTATTTTTGTTGGTGCATGCGGATTGATTCTGGTACAGATTGTTCCGATATTATTTAATGGATGGCTTGGAGCAAAAGTATCCTTTGGCGGTACTTCTCTGATCATTATTGTCAGTGTAATATTGGAAACACTTAAACAAATTGATTCAATGACGCTTGTAAGAACATACAAGGGATTTTTAAATAGTTAATATTTTGACTCGCGGGAAGATTTTTTTCGCGGGTTAAAATGCTATAAGGAGGAACTGCCAATGAAAATTATTATGTTAGGTGCCCCTGGAGCGGGCAAAGGAACCCAGGCAAAAAAGATTGCAGCGAAATATGATATTCCACACATTTCCACAGGAGATATCTTCAGAGCGAATATTAAAAACGGAACAGAACTGGGAAATAAGGCAAAAACATACATGGATCAGGGACTGTTAGTTCCGGATGAACTGGTAGTAGGTCTGGTAGTAGATCGTGTACAGCAGGATGATTGTAAGAATGGTTATGTTCTGGATGGTTTCCCGAGAACAATTCCACAGGCAGAGGCTCTGGATAAGGCTCTGGCAGAATTCGGAGACAAGATTGATTATGCAATTGATGTGAATGTTCCGGATGAGAATATTGTAAAGCGCATGGGTGGACGCCGTGCATGCGTAGGATGTGGAGCAACTTATCATCTGGTATATGCACCGACCAAGACAGAAGGAATCTGTGATGTATGCGGAAAAGAGCTTATTTTAAGAGACGATGACAAACCGGAGACAGTACAGAAGAGACTGAATGTATATCATGAGCAGACACAGCCTCTGATCGATTATTATACTAAAGCAGGTATTTTAAAGACAGTAGACGGAACGGTTGACATCAATGATGTATTTGCAGCGATTGTAGAGATACTTGGAGCATAAGACTATGGCAATCACGATTAAATCTGAAAGAGAAATCGAATTGATGGCGGAAGCCGGAAAGATACTCGAACGTGTACATAATGAACTGGAAAAAGCACTTCACCCGGGAATGAGTACCAAGGATATTGATACACTGGGGGAGGAAATCATCAGAAGCTATGGATGTATTCCTTCTTTCCTGAATTACAATGGATACCCTGCATCGATCTGTGTATCGGTGAACCAGGAAGTTGTTCATGGAATTCCGGATAAACACAGAATCATTCATGAAGGTGATATTGTCAGTCTGGATGCCGGGGTAATCTATAAGGGGTATCATTCGGATGCAGCAAGAACACATGCGGTCGGTGAAGTCAGTGAAGAAGCGAAAAAACTGATCCAGGTTACAAAAGAATGCTTTTTTGAGGGTATAAAATATGCCAAAGCAGGGAATCATCTATTTGATATATCCGGTGCGATCGGCAGATATGCCGAAGAAAGAGGTTATGGTGTTGTAAGAGATCTTTGTGGACATGGAATCGGAACAGCGCTTCATGAGGCACCGGAAATCCCGAATTATGAAGTGGGACGCAAGGGTGTAAAATTAAGACCCGGTATGACACTTGCCATCGAGCCGATGATCAATATAGGAACTTACGAAGTTGACTGGCTGGATGATGACTGGACAGTTGTAACAAGAGACGGTTCTTTATCGGCACATTATGAGAACACGATACTGATCACCGAAGGCGAACCTAGAATTCTGTCCTTAACCTGTGACAATGAATAGACGGATATAATAAGAGGAAACAGATATGGTGATGTATGAAGCAGGAATGCTTGCAAGATCAAAAGCCGGACATGATAAAGCACAGATGTATATCATAAAAGAAGTGGATGATACATATGTATATCTGGTGGATGGCCGCATCAGAACACTCGGCCATCCGAAGAAAAAGAAGAAAAAGCATGTACAGATCGTTCACGGGATATATAATATGAAAGAACTTGATGATGCAGGCATAAGAAAGTTAATTAAGGATTGGATGAAAGAAGAGAAGTAGGAGGAAGATAGAATGTCAAAGGCTGACGTTATTGAAATTGAAGGAACTGTAGTAGAAAAACTGCCAAACGCAATGTTTCAGGTAGAACTTGAGAATGGACATCAGGTATTAGCTCACATCAGCGGAAAGCTGAGAATGAACTTTATCAAGATCCTGCCGGGAGATAAAGTAACATTAGAGCTGTCACCATACGATCTTTCAAAAGGAAGAATCATCTGGAGAGATAAATAAGAACTCTAACAAAAATGTGTAAAAATAAGTCAAAAAACTATTGACTTATCTTGCAAATAAATGCTATACTATATAAGCACGTTTTCTGGGTGTATTTATGCGCTGGAATCTCTGAGTTGCGATTTCAACAGAAAGCAGTGTAGCAACAAAGGCATAGCAATGGATGAAAGGAGGATCCCCGTGAAGGTTAGATCATCAGTAAAACCAATTTGCGAAAAATGCAAAGTAATTAAAAGAAAAGGAAGCGTTCGCATTATCTGCGAAAATCCAAAGCACAAACAGCGTCAGGGTTAATTCTGAGCAATGTTTGATGTATTTAGGCGGCTGATAGTGGACACGCCAGGCGGTGTGGATACTATTTCAAATATACAAGGCGCACCCGAAAGACCGGTGACGATCCTCGTATATTGCTTCTAATGCCGGCTCGTCATTACCGCATAGTTTCCATAACATGAGCGGTGGCCGGAAAGGGCATGATACCGAACATGCCTGGGACAAAATCATGTCCCCTATTAAAGACAATTAACAATGAAAGAAAATGGAGGAAATTCACATGGCTCGTATAGCAGGTGTAGACTTACCAAGAGACAAACGTGTTGAGATCGGATTAACTTATATCTACGGAATCGGTAGAACAAGTGCAACTCGTATCTTAACAGAAGCAGGAGTTAATCCTGATATTCGTTGTAGAGATCTTACAGACGACGATGTAAAGAAAATCAGTGCTGTAATCGATGAGACTCAGACAGTAGAAGGTGATCTTCGTAGAGAAATCGCCCTCAACATTAAGAGATTACAGGAAATCGGATGCTATAGAGGAATCCGTCACAGAAAAGGACTTCCAGTTCGTGGTCAGAAGACTAAGACAAATGCTAGAACTAGAAAAGGTCCTAAGAGAACAGTAGCAAACAAGAAGAAATAATTTATTTAAGGAAAGAGTAGGTTAGTTTTATTATGGCAAAGAAAGTTACAAAAAAAGTGACAAAGAAACGTGTCAAGAAAAACGTTGAACACGGACAGGCTCACATCCAGTCATCTTTTAATAACACAATCGTAACATTAACAGATGCACAGGGAAATGCTCTGTCATGGGCAAGTGCAGGCGGTCTCGGATTCAGAGGTTCAAGAAAATCTACCCCTTATGCAGCTCAGATGGCAGCTGAAACAGCAGCTAAAGCAGCATTAGTACATGGTTTAAAATCAGTTGACGTAATGGTTAAAGGACCAGGTTCAGGTAGAGAAGCAGCAATTCGTGCCCTGCAGGCATGCGGAATCGATGTAACAAGCATCAGAGACGTTACACCAGTACCACACAATGGTTGCCGTCCACCAAAACGCAGAAGAGTCTAGTACTATTATTATTCACTACGTTAACGGATTGTATGTGTCCGAATTATATAGGAGGAAAACAAAAACATGGCAGTAAATAGAGTTCCGGTTCTTAAAAGATGTAGATCCCTCGGAATGGATCCAGTTTATTTAGGAATTGATAAAAAGTCTAACAGACAGTTAAAAAGAGCGAATAGAAAAATGAGCGAGTATGGTCTCCAGTTACGTGAGAAACAGAAAGCTAAATTCATCTATGGTGTATTAGAGAAACCTTTCCTGAACTACTTCAAGAAAGCATCTAAGATGAATGGTATGACAGGTGAAAACCTGATGGTACTCTTAGAGTCAAGACTTGACAACGTTGTATTCCGTCTTGGACTTGCTAGAACAAGACGTGAAGCAAGACAGATCGTTGACCACAAGCACGTACTTGTAAACGGAAAACAGATCAACATCCCTTCATACCTTGTAAAGGCTGGAGATGTTGTAGAAATCAAAGAAGCTAAGAAGAGCTCACCAAGATACAAAGAGATCGTTGAGGTTACAGGCGGACGTCTTGTTCCAGAATGGTTAGAAGCTGATCTGGAAAACCTGAAAGGAACAGTAAAAGAACTTCCAAAACGTGAAGCAATCGATGTTCCTGTAGATGAGATGTTAATCGTCGAGTTATATTCTAAATAATAAACCGTAACCCACAGGAGGTGGACTTAGTGTTTGATTTTAATAAACCCAATATTGAAATAACTGATATTTCAGATGATAAGAAATATGGTAGATTCGTTGTAGAACCTCTTGAAAGAGGTTATGGTACAACATTAGGTAATTCTCTTAGAAGAATTATGCTTTCATCTTTACCTGGTTCAGCAATCAGCCAGGTTAAGATTGACGGTGTTCTTCATGAGTTCAGTTCTATTCCGGGTGTTAAGGAAGATGTCACTGAGATTATCATGAACTTGAAATCTCTGGCAATCAAAAACACATCTGAATCTGATGAGCCTAAGACAGCTTATATCGAGTTTGAAGGCGAAGGCGTTGTAACAGCAGCTGATATTCAGGTGGATCAGGATATTGAAATCATGAATCCGGAAACTGTAATCGCTACATTAAACGGTGGTGCAGACAGCAAATTGTATATGGAACTTACCATTACAAATGGAAGAGGCTACGTGAGTGCCGATAAGAATAAAAATGACGAACTGCCAATCGCAGTGATTCCAATTGATTCTATCTACACTCCAGTGGAACGAGTGAACCTTACAGTAGAGAATACCCGTGTCGGACAGATTACAGACTTTGATAAGCTTACATTGGATGTATACACAAACGGCACACTGCTTCCGGACGAAGCTGTAAGTTTGGCTGCAAAGGTACTTAGCGAACATCTGAAACTCTTTATCGACCTGTCAGAAGTGGCTCAGGCTGCAGAAGTTATGATCGAGAAAGAAGACGATGAAAAAGAAAAAGTTCTTGAGATGAGCATTGATGAACTTGAACTTTCTGTTCGTTCATATAACTGTCTGAAGAGAGCTGGCATCAATACAGTTGAAGAACTGACAAACAGAACACCGGAAGACATGATGAAAGTACGTAACCTTGGACGTAAGTCTCTGGAAGAAGTACTTGCAAAATTAGATGAGTTAGGCTTAAGCCTGAGTAAAGGTGAAGAATAATCTGTCAGTAAGCCCGAAAGTGCATGGCAGAGCATTTGGCTAGTAAGCCCGAAGAAGCATAACCAAGTGTTATAATGGAGGATATTTAAAATGGCAAAATATAGAAAACTTGGCAGAACATCAAGCCAGAGAAAAGCATTATTAAGAAACCAGGTAACAGCACTTCTGAATAACGGAAAGATCGTTACAACAGAAGCTAAGGCTAAAGAGATCCGCAAGATCGCTGAAGGTCTTATCGCATTAGCTGTTAAAGAAAAAGATAACTTCGAAGAAGTTACTGTAAAAGCTAAAGTTGCCCGCAAAGACAAAGATGGCAAGAGAGTAAAAGAAGTTGTAGATGGTAAGAAAGTTACTGTATATGACGAAGTTGATAAAACAATCAAAAAGGATATGCCAAGCAGACTGCATGCTCGTCGTCAGATGCTGAAGGTTCTTTATCCTGTAAAGGAAGTTCCAACTGCACAGGCTGGAAAGAAGAAAAATACAAAAGAAGTTGATCTCGTAGCTAAATTATTCGATGAGATTGCTCCTAAGTATGCAGATCGTAACGGTGGATACACAAGAATCGTAAAGATCGGTCAGCGTAAAGGTGATGCAGCTATGGAAGTTCTGATCGAACTTGTATAGTTAGAAGTCAATTTTATAAAGAGGGGGGAACTACCAAAAGGGGTTCCTCTTTTTTTTATAAAATTCGATATTGAAACCAGAAAAAAATATATTATATATGCAAACAGTGGCTTTGAACGAAGTGAACGGAACAGTTTGCATATATAATATATTTTTTTTGTACGGAATAATATTCAAGATTTGTTAAAAATCTGACTATAGCGTTAAATTTACTACTATTAACAAATATGATTACAAATTATCAAATAAATGATATAATATCGT
>NZ_JAMOYX010000015.1:0-53020 GCF_023669465.1 Dorea sp. MB18-49 | reverse complement strand
AATTGACAGATTGTATATGTGATAATAGATTAATCATATAATGAAAGAAAGATGATGAAATAATCATAATGAGAATGTTAATAAAATAACTAAATAATTTTGTTGAAACAACACAAAATTAATGCATATTAACGAAAGAAAATGAAAAAAGAATTGTATATAATAGATGAAAAGCTAAAAAATGACCAAATGTCATTGAAAAAAATTGTGCACTGTGATATAGTAAGCACAGTTGAACAAGGGAGCTGAGATAGGAGAGCGAATACAAGTAATCACACGATTACTTTTAGTCGCGCTCTTTTTTTTGAAAATTATTTCAGAATATAATAGAATAAATATATAGCATAGACGTTCAGCAAATAGGAATGAGGATGGAATAAGATGAATCAGATATTTTACGATGCGGTCGGCAATAATCCGATTATTGCAGCTGTGAAGAACATGAAGGATATAGAAGTAAGTTGCACGATAGAGGAGATACAGGTGATTTTTATATTGTTTGGAGATGTCTGTTCGATAGACCGGATCGTAAAGAGAGTCAAAGATGCAGGAAAGGTTGCGATGGTACATGTAGATCTGATCAGTGGCCTGAGTCCGAAAGAAGTTTCGGTAGAATATCTGAAAGAACATACGGAAGCAGATGGCATTATATCAACAAAGCCATCACTGATCAAGAAAGCAAAAGAACTTGGGATGTATACGATCCTCAGATATTTTCTGTTGGATTCCATGGCATTTGAGAATATCAGACAGCAACAGCATATAGTAAGACCGGATTTCATAGAAGTACTTCCGGGAGTGATGCCAAGAGTGATCAAAAGAATCTGCAGTTCGATAAAGACACCGATCATAGCAGGAGGACTGATCACAGACAAAGAAGATGTGATGGCTGCATTATCAGCCGGAGCAATTGCAGTATCATCGACCAATCATCAGGTATGGAAGATGTAATGGCTGCATATGATGAAACAGAATATTTAATTGCTTATGGGGAGCAATTCAAATAGAACGCATGCGAAAAAAAGTAACCAGTAAAAGTAAGAGAGAAATCAGGAGGAAATGAATATGGCAAAATATGTAATGGCGTTAGATGCAGGAACTACCAGTAACAGATGTATTCTGTTTAACGAAAAAGGTGAGATGTGCAGTGTGGCACAGAGAGAATTCACACAGTATTTCCCAAAACCGGGCTGGGTAGAACATGATGCAGATGAGATCTGGGCAAGTATGCTTGGTGTTGCGGTAGAAGCAATGAATATGATCAATGCAGAAGCAGAAGATATCGCAGCAATCGGTATCACAAACCAGCGTGAGACAACAATCGTCTGGGACAAAGAGACAGGAGAACCGGTACATCATGCGATCGTATGGCAGTGCCGCAGAACATCAGAATATTGTGATTCCTTAAAAGAAAAAGGATTAACAGACAAATTCCGTGAAAAAACAGGACTGGTCATTGATGCATACTTCTCAGGAACAAAGGTAAAATGGATTTTGGATAATGTGCCGGGAGCAAGAGAAAGGGCAGAAAGAGGAGAATTGTTATTCGGTACAGTTGAAACATGGCTGATCTGGAAACTGACCAAGGGTGCAGCACATGTGACAGATTATTCGAATGCTTCTCGTACAATGTTATTTAACATCAATACACTGGAGTGGGATGATGAGATCCTTAAAGAACTGGATATTCCGAAATGTATGTTACCGGAACCAAAACCATCCAGCTGCATCTACGGAGAGGCTGATCCGTCTTATCTTGGAGGACCGATCCCAATTTCAGGAGCAGCAGGAGACCAGCAGTCAGCATTATTCGGCCAGACATGTTTTAACGCAGGAGAAGCAAAGAATACATACGGAACAGGATGTTTCCTTCTGATGAATACAGGAGAAAAACCGGTATTTTCTAAAAATGGCCTGGTTACAACCATTGCATGGGGATTAGATGGCAAAGTTAATTATGCACTGGAAGGTTCCATCTTCGTAGCAGGAGCTGCAATCCAGTGGTTAAGAGATGAACTTCGCATTATTGATTCTGCACCGGATTCTGAATATATGGCAAAGAAAGTAAAAGATACCAATGGATGTTATGTAGTACCTGCATTTACAGGACTTGGAGCACCACACTGGGATCAGTACGCAAGAGGAACTATCGTAGGAATCACACGTGGAGTAAACAAATACCACATTATCCGAGCAACGCTGGAATCACTGGCATATCAGGTAAATGATGTTCTGGTAGCAATGAAAGCGGATTCCGGAATTGATCTTGCGGCACTTAAGGTTGACGGCGGCGCAAGTGCTAATGATTTCCTGATGCAGACACAGGCAAATATCATCAACGCTCCGGTAAACCGTCCGCAGTGCGTAGAGACAACTGCAATGGGAGCTGCTTACCTTGCAGGTCTTGCAGTCGGATACTGGGAAAGCAAAGAAGATGTCATTAAGAACTGGGCAATCGACAAGACATTCGAGCCTAAGATCGATGAAGAGCAGAGAAGTAAGATGATCAAAGGCTGGAATAAAGCTGTAAAATACGCTTACGGATGGGCAAAAGAAGATTAAAAACTGAATAAAGATAGATAGAAAAAAGGGGGAAATTTCTATGTTACCTTATATAGCTGAATTCTTGGGAACGATGATACTGATTATTCTTGGAGACGGAGTGGTTGCGAATGTGAACCTGAATAAATCCGGAATGAAGGGCGGAGGAACGGTTCAAATCACCATTGCCTGGGGTCTTGCGGTTATGCTGCCGGCATGTATATTTGGAGCTGCATCCGGAGCATCCTTTAACCCGGCGCTGACCTTGGCACTGGCGGTCGATGGAAGCTTTGCATGGTCTATGGTTCCTGGATATATTGTGGCACAATTCGCAGGTGCGTTCGTGGGTGCAGCAGTTGTATATCTTCTGTTCAAAGGACAGTTTGACGCAACAGAAGATCAGGCAACAAAACTTGGGGTATTCTGTACCGCACCATCCATTCCGAATCTTGGCCTGAATATTTTCAGTGAGGCAGTCGGAACATTTATACTTGTATTTGCAATCAAAGGAATGGCAAATGTGCCGGAACTTACAGACGGACTTGGCAAATTTATCGTATTCGGAATCATCGTTTCTATCGGTATGTCACTCGGTGGTCTGACAGGATATGCGATCAACCCGGCAAGAGATCTTGGACCACGTCTGGCTCATGCAGTACTTCCAATCAAAGGAAAAGGAAGTTCAAACTGGGGATACGGTGTCGTAACTTTAGTAGGACCGGTAATTGGAGCTGTCGCTGCGGTATTGCTTTATGGTGCCATTCCGTGGTAGAATAATAAAAAAATAGAATAAGAGGCGTGAGAGAAGAGAGCCTGGCAGGATAACCGCATATTCGTGATGCGTTTACTTGTCAGGCTCTTTTTTCAAAAGCCTACGGGTATCAGAAGTGATGCCTGGGATATGGAAGACATATAGAAGGAGAGATGGAACATGTATGATGTGATGATAATCGGAAGTGGAGTATCCGGTTCAGCGGCTGCAAGAGAATTGTCCCGCTATAAAGCAAAAATCTGTGTATTGGAAAAAGAAGAAGATGTCTGCTGTGGAACGTCAAAAGCCAATAGTGGAATTGTGCACGCAGGATATGATGCAAAAGAGGGTTCACTGATGGCTAAGTTAAACGTCCGCGGTAATGCAATGATGGAACAGTTATCTAAAGATCTTGACTTTCCATTCAAAAGAATCGGTTCACTTGTGATCTGTCTGCGTGAAGAGGATATGGACAAATTACAGGCATTATACGACAGAGGTGTGGCAAATGGTGTATCGGGACTTCAGATTCTTAATAGAGAAGAAGTACTTGAGATGGAGCCGAACATTGCAGACAATGTATATGCGGCACTCTATGCGCCGACAGCCGGAATTGTATGTCCATTCGGATTAAATATTGCGATGGCAGAAAATGCCTGTGAAAATGGTGTAGAATTTAAGTTTGATACAGAAGTAAAAGAACTGAAAAAGACGGAAGATATCTGGGAAGTCCACACGAATCAGGGCGTTTTCAAGACAAAATATGTGGTGAATGCAGCTGGTGTGTATGCAGATAAATTCCACAATATGGTCAGTGAAAAGAAAATCCACATAACACCGAGAAGAGGAGACTACTGTCTGCTGGATAAAACTGCAGGCGGACATGTAAAGAGAACAATCTTTGCACTTCCGAACGAATTCGGAAAGGGAATTCTTGTATCGCCGACAGCACATGGCAATCTGCTCCTTGGACCGACAGCAATCGATATTGAAGAAAAAGAAGGAACCAATACAACAAGAGAGGGACTTAATCAGGTACTTACAAAAGCAGGACAGAATGTAAAAAATATTCCGATGCGTCAGGTCATTACATCATTTGCCGGACTTCGCGCACATGAAGACGGACATGAATTTATCATAGAAGAATTAGAAGATGCGAAGGGATTCATTGACTGTGCAGGTATTGAATCTCCAGGACTTACCAGCAGTCCGGCAATCGGAGAGATGGTTGCGGGAATTTTGAAAGAAAAGCTTCATCTGGAAGAAAAAGAAAATTTCATTGCTACAAGAAAAGGAATCCTGGATCCAAACACTCTGAGTAAAGAAGAAAGAGTGAAATTAATCAAAGAGAAACCGGCATACGGTAATATTATCTGTCGTTGTGAGATGATCACGGAAGGTGAAATTATCGATGCGATCCATAGACCACTCGGAGCAAAGTCGTTAGACGGTGTAAAACGCAGAACAAGAGCAGGTATGGGACGGTGCCAGGCCGGTTTCTGTTCCCCTAGAACGATGGAAATCCTTGCAAGAGAACTGGAAATCCCAATGTCAGAGATCACAAAGTCTGGCGGGAAATCAAAGATCATTGTAGGAGTGAATAAGGAGGACATCTGATTATGAAAACATACGATATAGTAATCATTGGCGGCGGTCCGGCCGGACTTGCGGCAGCCGTATCAGCAAGAGAAAATGGAATCCAGGATATCCTGATCCTGGAAAGGGATAAAGAACTTGGGGGAATCCTGAATCAGTGTATTCATAATGGTTTCGGCCTTCATACATTTAAAGAAGAACTTACCGGACCGGAATATGCCGGAAGATTCATCAAACAGGTGAAGGATCTTGGCATCGAATATAAATTGCATACGATGGTAATGGACATCAGTTCGGATAAAATCGTAACCGCAATGAATCGTGAAGAAGGATTATTTGAAATACAGGCAGGGGCAGTGATCCTGGCCATGGGATGCCGTGAGCGTTCCAGAGGAGCACTGAATATTCCGGGTTACCGTCCGGCGGGAATCTATTCTGCAGGAACAGCACAGCGTCTGGTCAATATGGAAGGATATATGCCGGGAAGAGAAGTCGTGATCTTAGGCTCCGGTGACATTGGACTGATCATGGCAAGACGTATGACACTGGAAGGTGCGAAGGTTAAAGTTGTGGCAGAACTGATGCCGTATTCCGGTGGATTAAAACGTAATATCGTGCAGTGCCTGGACGATTATGATATTCCATTGAAATTGAGCCACACGGTTGTGGATATCAAAGGGAAAGAAAGAGTTGAAGGGATCACGCTGGCAGAAGTAGACAGCAAAGGAAAACCGATCCCGGGAACAGAGGAAGAATACACCTGTGATACATTATTACTTTCCTGTGGGCTGATCCCGGAAAATGAGATTTCCAGAGGTATGGGCGTAGATATGAATCCGGTAACTTCAGGACCGAAGGTCAATGAAAGTCTCGAGACGAATATCGAAGGCGTATTCGCCTGTGGAAATGTACTGCATGTACATGATCTGGTGGATTTTGTATCAGAGGAAGCAAAGACTGCGGGACGAAATGCAGCAGAATATGTGAAGAACTTACAGTCAGACACAGACGGTGGGGAAAAGAGCAGTAAGGGAGATGCAGCAGATATTACACTGAATCCGGTAGAAGGCGTACGCTATACAGTTCCAAGTACGATTAATCCGGCTCATATGGATGAAAACCTTACTGTGCGCTTCCGTGTAGGCGGTGTATATAAGAACTGCTATGTAAGCGCATATTTTGACGATGAACGGGTGATGCATAAAAAACGTCCGGTTGTTGCGCCAGGAGAGATGGAACAGATTAAGCTTACAAAAGAACAGCTTATGAAGTATCCGGATCTGAAGACGATTACAGTAAAGATAGAGGAGGCGTAGAGGATGGAAACAGTAACAACAAGAGAACTGACATGTATCGGCTGTCCGATGGGCTGCCCTCTGACCGTGACAATGGAAGCCGGTGAAGTGATCAGTGTAACAGGAAATACCTGTAAACGTGGAGACATCTATGCAAGAAAAGAAGTAACCAATCCGACCAGAATTGTGACTTCGACGGTAAGAGTAACCGGAGGAGATGCAGATATGGTATCGGTGAAGACAAAAGAAGATATTCCGAAAGGGAAAATCTTTGAGTGCGTAAAAGCATTGAAGACAGTAGAAGTACCGGCACCGGTGCATATCGGAGATGTATTACTGAAAGATGTCGCAGGTACGGGTGTGGATATTGTTGCAACGAAGAATGTTGGAACAAAGAGTTAGTTATTAGAAAGCTGGCGCAGAGACATTGCCAGTAGAAAGTTTTATGGTTATAATTCTATCTGTGAGAAAAATGAAATGGATCAGATATATAAAGGAACCGAGGAAGATAGAATGGAACCATACTACTATAGTAAAATGAACAAAGTACAGCAGGCAGCCTATCATGCCATCAGGCAGGGCTTGCTTGAAATCTCAGATTCAATACAGATACCGGGAATGGAGGCGGAGGAACTCTATAACGTGTTCTTCCGCCTGCGCCTGGATCATCCGGAAATCTTCTGGGCAACTGGATATAAGTACAAATATTATTCAGATTCGCCTAATTTCATATTCATCCCGGAATATTTATTTGATAAAAACAAAATAAAAGAACACCAGAAAGCACTGAAATCCAGAGTAGAAAAGCTCATAAGACCGGTGAAAGACAAATCCGAATGGGAAAAGGAAAAGTATGTACATGATTTTATCTGTGAAAATGTGCATTACGATAAATTAAAAAAGCCATATTCCCATGAGATCATCGGACCGCTTGGACAGGGTGTCGGAGTCTGTGAGGGAATTGCAAAATCTGTGAAAGTACTGTGCGATGCGCTCGGAATCTGGTGTATGATCGCAGTGTGCGGGAATAATCCGGAGAAAGGAATCAAATACCGTCATACCTGGAATATCGTAAAAATCGGCGGAAAATATTATCATCTGGATGCGACGTTTGACAATACTCTTGGGAACGGGGAGAAGATGAGTGACAGGCAGGCTTCAAAAGAGATCCGGTACGACTATTTCAACCTGAATGATAAAAGCATATTCAGAGACCATGAGCCGCTTATTGCTCCGGCACCAAAGTGTGAAGATGGCGAGCATTTTTATTATAAAGAAAAGAAACTGTCATTTACAAAGACAGAGGATGTATATAAAAGAGCACTGCAGACAGCGAAAAAGGGAAGAGTGTTTACATTCCACTGGCGCGGCGGTTATCTGACGAAAGCTGTTCTGGATGAACTTCTGGATCTGATCCAGAAAGCAGGAAAAGAGAAACAGAAGAATGCAAGAATCAGTCTGAACTGGCCGCAGGCGGTGATTCGTTTTGATTATGTAGAGGATCATGGTGAGGCAGAACCGGAAGTTGTGGTTGAAGAGGCGAATGAAGGAGAGAAAGAATAGTATTTGATATTAAAAATGGGCATCCACACCGGATGCCCGAAAGGAAAAAAGTTATGAAAAAGAAAAATGATATATATAAACTCGGTTGTTGTTTTTAGTGAATAACCGAAGGATTTTTTAGGCGAAGTCAGATCAGATAAAAGATGATTCATATTTCTGATACCTGAGTGACTTCTTTGTTGTTGATGATTATATCATACATGGTAAATGTTTCTAATTTGTGTTATAGGCCTAAAGAAAATATGAAAAATCTTAAGATAATCTGTAGGAAATCTAAAAATGGAGAAAGACGATGAAGAAAACCAGAAAATACATTTCTGTCTGCCTGTGTGTGGTAATGTTTGCCAGCATGTGTCTGTGTGTAGGCTGTCAGAAAAAGGCGGAAACAATAGAAAAAAAGAAAAAACAGATAGAACTGTGGCACTACTGGGATATTCCGGGTAACCAGCAGCATCTGGAAAAACTGGTAGATCAATTTAATCAGTCACAGGATGAAATAGAGGTTAAAGTGTCTTATATACCGGATGAAGACTTTAAGAAACAGCTGGCACTGTCCATGGCGGAAGAAAAGATGCCGGATATTGCACTGGTAGATTCCTCTGATTTTCAATTCCTTCATCAGATGAAACCATTTGCAGATCTGACGGATGAGATCCCGGAATTACGGGAGTATTCGGAAAAAGCGCTGGCACCATGTTCCGTGAATGGCAGAATCTATGGTCAGCCGTTTGGAGTGAACTGTACGGCAATGTTCTATAATAAGAAGATTCTGGAGAAAGCAGGATGCAAGGTTCCGGAGAATTGGGAAGAATTCAAAGAGGTTGCGGAGATGGTCAGTGATAAAACGATAAAAGGCTTCGCGATCACGGCACTGCAGACAGAGGAAAGTATGTATGAGTTTCTTCCGATTCTGTGGTCTATGGGTGGAGATATCCATAGCATCAATACAGCAACCGGGCAGCAGGCATTTTTATTCTTAAAAGAGATGGAGCAGGAAGGAAGCTTAAGTCTGCAGAGTATTTCCCTTACGATGGGAGATCTGACGAATCAGTTTATAAAGGGAAAGATCGCAATGATGTTCAATTCCTCTATGGCAATCGACAGTATCCGTGAAGGCAATCCGGATCTTGAATTTGGTGTTGCGGCGATTCCATGCGGGAATCCACAGGTTACGGTGGCCGGAGGAGAGATTCTGGCGGTGGCAGATAATGAAAATAAGGAATATGCGATTCAGTTTTTGAAATTTCTTGCGGACAAAAAGCGGATGAAAGAGTACATAGATGAGTTCGGATTTCTTGCACCAAGGCAGGAGATTATGCAGCAACAGTTTGAAAATGATAAGGAAAAAGGGACATTTATAGATCTGTATCAGAATGCCAGGACAAGAGAGATCAGCAGAAACTGGCCGCAGATCTCACTGACACTTTCGGATACCTTAAGAGAAATCCTGGTAAATGAAAACGATTCACAGACTATACTGGACAAAAGTGCAGAAAAGATAGAGAGTATTGGAGCAGAAAACAGATGAAAAAGAGAAAGAAAAATCTCCGGCAGATATTAATACCGGCATTTATCATTACGGCATGTATTCCGCTTGCTATTTTTGCACTGATATCGCAGGAGAGATTAAAGACAAGTACATTAGAGAATATGAACAATCAGGCAGAGGCTGACTTGCAGAAAGCAAATCAGAGCCTGAATATGACGCTGGATAAATACGAAACGTTACTTTATGCTATTACAACAGATGAAGAATTTCTGAGCCTTGTAGTAAATGCAAATGATTCGGAAGAAATTCCGGAAGCGGATGCATATAATATGAGAAGAGATTTTGCCCATATCTGTAATAGAAATGAAGGAGTTGACGGAATCCAGCTTGTGCTTTCAGACAAGAGGCGGATATTTTACGACCGACTGTCGTCATCTTCGGTGAATAGTACATGGATGGAAAAGGTAAAAATTCCGGATGAGACAAAGCTGCTGTCCTATGATGTTGATAAAGATACGGACAATCCTGAGCGTATGTTTCATATCGGGAGAAAGGTCGTTAATTACTTGGATATCAGTGAGGATCTAGGATATGTAATCCTGTCTGTCAATTTGGATGAACTGGAATCGGTATTAAGCGCAGGAAAAGGGTCCAGAGTATATCTTGTGAAAGACGGAGTGATCGTAGGGGCAGAAGATACAAAGATGCTTGGCCGGCAAGAGAAGGCTTTGGATAGTGCAAAGGTTAATCAGAAGGCAATCAAAAATGCCAGAAGCGGCTGGTCAATCCTCTTATGTCAGTCGATTCGTGAATATCAGAAAGCAATTGAAGAACAGGTGATATTCTGGATCATGGTAGCGCTTGCTGTTCTGCTGATCTTTGTCCTTCTGATCTATCGTGTTACCAAACCGGTCATGATATCGGTAAATGACATTGTGGATGCAATGAAAAATCTCGAAAAAGATAATTTCCGGGAAAAGCTTGAAGTCAAAGAAAAAGACAGTACAGAGATTCAGGAAATATCTGAAGGATTTAACGAAATGTCGGAACGTATCCACAATTTGATCGGACAGGTAAAAGAATCGGCAATGGAGCAGAAGAATGCAGAAATCTCTGCATTAGAGGCTCAGATCGATCCACATTTCCTTTATAATATTCTGGATACGATCAACTGGAAAGCAATTGAGAATGAACAATATGAGATCAGCGAGATGTTGGTGGCACTTGCGGACATCCTGCGCTATGCGATCAATGATGCCGGTGAATTTACCACAATTGATGCGGAAAAAGGATGGCTGGAAAAATACATCCTTCTCCAGCAGGAAAAACTGGGAGAAGAGATTGAACTGGAATTTAAAATTCAAGATTCGTACGGGAAATGCAAGATTCACAAGATGCTGCTGCAGCCATTTGTGGAAAATGCGATCAAATATAGTTTCCGTGGTTATGAAGGAGCACATCGTCTGACGATCGAGGTATCCAAAGCGGAAGAACAGATGCATATTATTATCGCAAACAACGGCCGGCATATAGAAGAAGATCAGTTGAAAGACCTGAATATGGGAAAAGAGATCAAGAATCATTTTGGAATCTCGAATGTAAGAAAACGTCTGAAACTTTATTACGGAGAAGATGCAGTGATTTATTTTGAAAATGTATCTCCAAGTGGAGTGAAAGTACATTTGTTTGTGCCATTGCAGGAGGAACAAAAAGATGAAGATAGCAGTTATTGAAGATGAAAAACCGATCAGAGAAGGACTTGTACATATTTTAAATAAGATAAGTCCGGAATATCAGGTCGTAGGCAGTGCGGAGAATGGAGTAGAAGGACTGATACTTCTGGAAGAGGAAATGCCGGATCTGATCATGCTGGATATCCAGATGCCGGATATGGATGGACTGCAGATGCTGAAAGAAGCACGGGCAAGAGGAATCTATACAAAAGTGATTATTCTTACAGCCTACTCGGATTTCAGCTATGCGAAAAAAGCAATCGAACTGGGAATTGAAAATTATCTGCTAAAACCGGTGAATCTGACAGAACTAAAGAAAACGCTGGAAAAAATTAAAGAAGAGTTATTTGTAGAACAGAGGGGAAAGAATTCTCTTTCATTGGAAAAGATTCTGAAGGATATCCTGGATGGTGAATATGAGAAGAATGAAAGGCTGGACGCTGTGCTGGCAGATAATTATGGAATCATTCAGGGACACAGCCTGTATTGTATGTACATTTTCCTTGGAAAATATTATGAAAGTGAGAAGAAAGAAGTCGGATTATTTCTGGAGGAATTGAAAGAACACAATCCGGAACGGAAACTGTGCTGGCTGCCTCGTGAAAAACAACAGGCCGCATTGGTCTGCTTTTATGGTGAGGAAGATGTCAGTAAATTATTGAAATACGTAAAACATTCGGTAGTACCGGCATGTTCCGTAAGACTGCATGACCGTGGCGTATTTACATGGAAGGAATGTAAGGGACTTAACAGACTGACTGAGACAGAGCTGGAATTAGAAAAGGCATGTGGCTGGCATCTGATACTTGGAGACAGAGTATTGATAGAATGCGAGAAAATTCTACAGATGAGAACGTATCAGTTTATTTATCCGGCAGAGCTTGAAAACAGGGCCAGAAGTGCAGTAATACATATGAATGCAGAAGAATTTACCGGTTGTTTTCAGAAATTCATGAAATATGGACGCATAGAAGTACACAGTCCACAGGAACTCAGAGAAGTGTGTATCCGTTTCGCATATGCGATAATCAATACAGCCAAGGAGTGTGGCACATTGCGGGATGAGGAATTGATGGTTCAGAGAGTGTTAAAGACAATCTTAGGTGCAGTTTCCTGGGAGGAGATAGAAGCAGTCATGATGGAATTATTCTCCAGCATCGAGATAAGTCAGATCAACCAGACATCTTCTGAATATCTGGTACAAAAAGCACTGACAATTATGAAAGAATGTTATAGTGACGGGATTACTTTGGAAGAAACAGCCAGAAGACTTCATGTTACAGAGCAATATCTGGGAACACAATTAAAGAAAGAAACGGGGACTTCCTTTACGGAGACGGTACGAAAATTTAAAATCATGCATGTGAAAGAATTACTTCTGGATACAGATCTGAAATTAAATCAGATAGCTGCAATGACTGGATTTTCCAATCCAAAGTATATGAGTAAAGTATTTAAACAGGAAGAAGGGATGCTTCCAAATGAATACAGGCGGATTAATGCATAACAGTTTATAAAATTACTCCTTTCCGAAAAAATTGCTCCTTTTTAAAATTTGGATTCTGATATAGTGGGTTCAGAACAAAAAGAGGAGGAATTAAGATGGAAGCGGTTGATAAAATATCCGTCGGAGTGAGTAAAGAAAAAGCCGGACAGAATACACAGGAAGCCATCACAGAGAATGCGGATGGAATGAAAGTATCTCTGGGAGAGAAAATCTGTTATGGAGTAGGTGATATCGGAGCAAATCTGGTATGGACAACGGTAGCCTCTTTCCTGACGATATATTGTACTGATGTGGCAGGTATTGCTGCAGGAGTAGTAGGAACACTGATGCTGATCGCCAGATTATTCGATGGCGTATCGGATCTTTTTATGGGAATCATTATAGATAAGACGAACACCAGATGGGGAAAAGCCCGTCCGTGGGTACTCTGGAGTGCGCCACCGCTGGTCATCAGCCTGATCATGATCTTTACAGTACCGGACCTTGGTGCAAATGGAAAAGCAATTTACCTGTTACTTGTATACATATTCCTTGCAGCGGTATGCTTTACAGCATCCAACCTTTCTTATAATACAATGCTTTCACTGGTAACCACAGAGCAGCATGACAGAAATGTCATGAACACGATCCGTTTTGAATTTACCATGATCGCACAGCTTGTGATTAACGTGATCACGATTCCACTGGTACATTTCCTTGGAAACGGACAGCGTGGCTGGACATGCATGAGTATCGTGTATGCAATCGTAGCACTTGGAATGTTCATCACAACATTTGCCGGAACAAAAGAAAGATACAAACCAATCAAAAAAGAAACAACAGCGAAGAAGAAGACACATCCGCTGAAAACAATTAAGACCCTTTGCAGAAATAAATACTTTATCCTGATCACACTTGCATTTGCAGTGATCTATACATCGCTTGGATTAACCGGAGGATCCAGAATCTACTATGCAAAATACGTATTAGGGGATGAGATGCTGAACAGTACAATGACCATGTTCAACTATATCCCGACCATCCTTACGATTATGTTGATCCCGGTATTTACAAAAAGATTCGGAAAGATCAAAGCACTGTTTGTAGGATTCTTATTCTACGCAGCAGGACTGGTGCTTGAAATCGCAGGACCTGTTAATCTTCCAATGATTTACACTGGTCTGGTGTTACAGGGAATCGGACATGCGGCATTGTATTCATGCCTGTTCGCAATTGTCGGAGATGTCGTAGATTACAGTGAATGGAAAGACGGAATCCGTGAAGAAGGAATTACTTATAGTGTGACAAGCTTCGGACAGAAGATCGGAACCGGACTTGGAACAGCAGCACTTGGATGGATCCTGGCAGCCGGACATTATGACGGAACAGCAGCCGTTCAGTCAGCAAGTGCAATCTTCGCAATCAAAGGACTGTTCCTGTATCTGCCACTGGTAATTACAGTAATTGTACTTATCATCTGGTACTTATTCATGGGAATTGATAAAATCTATCCGACAGTCAGAAAAGAACTGGATGAGCGTAGAGAAAAGGCTGAGTAAGAAAAAGCTGAGCAAGAGAAAGCCGAGTCAGAAAATATAGAATAGAAAATGTGAACTTGAATGGTAATTAGGAATAAGCCGGAAGATGTAATGTCTTCCGGCTTATTTTAATCGCCATGCGTTCGGAAGAAGCTGCCGGTGGCAGGTTCTGTAGATACAGAAAACTTTGCCACATAAAAAGGCAGGAAATGAAGTCCTGCCTTTAAAAAATAATATGTAAGATTTAAAATTAACCAACAATGCGGTATTTCTTATCTACAGCATTCAGAAGTTCATGTCCGTCTTCTGTTACGAGAACAAGGTCCTCAACACGAACACCGTATTTGCCTTCGATGTAGATACCAGGCTCGATAGAGAAGATCATACCAGGTTCAGCCACATTCTTGTTGATCGGGCTTACATCACCATATTCGTGGTCTTCCTGTCCGATGAAGTGTCCAAGACGGATTCTCCAGTACTCACTGTATCCAGCTTCGTCAATCAGATCTCTTGCCTGAGCGTCGATATCGCAGAAACGCATACCAGGTTTGATAACAGCTTCTGCTTTCTCAACTGCTGTACGAACCAGATCGTGGATAGCAGCCTGCTCATCATCTACGCTCTTGCAGTAGAATGTTCTTGTCATGTCTGAGCAGTAACCTTTCCATACACAACCCATATCGATCAGGACACATTCTCCGGCTTTCAGAGTTCTTGTCTCACTTGGTGTATGGTGCTGGTCAGCAGCGTTAGGTCCGAAGCATACGATTGTATCAAAGCTTACTCCGCTAGCTCCCTCTTTCAGGTACTCAGCGTCGATGAAGTCAGCAACTTCTTTCTCTGTCATACCTTCTTTGATGAAATTAGCAACTCTTTCCATAACTGTATCATTGATCACAGATGCATGTTTCATGATTTCGATCTCCTCAGCGTTTTTAACAGCACGAACACCGTCTACGCAGTCAGATCCCCATACAGTCTTCATCTCAGGGCAGCGCTCCTGAAGTGGAATGAGGAAACGTGCAGGCCATGTCTTGTCAATACCAAGAGTGCTCTTTGTATCGATGTGCTCCATCAGAACACCGATCTGGTCATCCATGTCACTGAACCATACTTCTTCGAATCCTGTATTTGATACATAATACAGATAGTTCAGGAATAATGTATGTTTTCCACTTGTTCTAAGTAACAGGGCATATAATCTTTCCCCAGGATTTACCATGATGCCTGTTAAAAAGCGGATGCTCAGTGGATCAGATACCAGTAACTGATCAATTCCTTTCTCTTTCATTTTTTCCAATACGCGGCTAATTCTTTCGTCCATTGTTAAAATGCTCCTTCCTGTGCGTTTTGTTAAAAATCCTATTTAAGATAATAACATGAATTGGCTAAAATGACTAGAATTTTAGTGAATTTAAAGGATTAATTTTTGAAATGTTCTGACAACAATTTCTAATGTTTATCATATTGACTTTAATAGAACAATGTGATAATATATTAAAGATAATGAATGGGCATTACACAGTATGGTAATGCCCATTTTTTTTATTGCTATGCATTCGTAAGGAGCATGTTGATAGCAAGGTTTATAAATACGAAAGTATACGTATAAGAGTAATTTTTTGAGAATGCTCTTGTAAAAAGAGAGGAAGAGGGTAGGAAATATGAAAGAAAAGAAAAAATTATCACTGGCTGCACAGATATTCATTGCACTGGTTTTGGCGGTCATTGCAGGATTACTGATGCAGAAATACGCAAATTTTGCGGAAACTTATATCAAGCCATTTGGTACGATCTTTCTGAATTTACTGAAATTCATTGTCGTTCCGATCGTACTGTTTTCCATTATGTGTGGAATTATTTCCATGAAGGACATTAAAAAGGTCGGATCGATTGGAGCAAAGACAGTCGTTTACTATATGTGTACGACAGCATTTGCCATTACATTCGGACTTATTGGGGCAAATATGTTCAAAGGAGCATTTCCGAAGATTGCGACAACAGATCTTTCTTATAAAACAGATCAGACGATCTCACTGATGGATACGATTGTAAATATCTTCCCATCAAATTTTGTATCACCGATGGTGGAGGCAAATATGCTCCAGGTGATCGTGACGGCACTGATTCTTGGATTTGGAATTATCCTTCTGGGGGAAGGTGAAAGAAATACAAGACTGGTAACAGCCTGTAATGATCTGAATGATGTATTTATGAAATGTATGGAGATGATCCTGAAGTTATCACCGATTGGTGTGTTCTGTCTGCTGAGTCCGGTCATTGCTTCAAACGGGCCGGCGCTCATCGGTTCACTCGCGATGGTACTTCTGACTGCTTATGTATGCTACATCATCCATGCAGTAGTTGTATATTCGTTTGCAGTAAAGACAATGGGAGGAATGAGCCCGTTAAAATTCTTCAAGGGAATGCTTCCGGCAATCATGTTCGCATTCTCAAGTTCTTCATCTGTCGGAACACTTCCGATTAATATGGAATGCGTAGAAAACATGGGAGCATCCAAAGAAGTATCTTCTTTCGTACTTCCGCTTGGAGCTACGATTAACATGGACGGAACTGCAATCTATCAGGGCGTGTGTGCGATCTTTATTGCATCATGCTATGGCATCCATCTGACGCTTCCGCAGATGCTGACGATGATCCTGACTGCAACGCTGGCTTCCATCGGTACTGCAGGAGTTCCGGGAGCAGGTATGGTTATGCTCGCAATGGTACTTGCCTCAGTCGGACTTCCGGTTGACGGAATCGCACTGGTTGCCGGCGTGGACCGTATCTTTGATATGGGACGTACGGTGGTTAATATTACAGGGGATGCGTCTTGTAGTATTATTGTTTCGAATATGGAACGGAAGAAAGATGCAAAGAGGGAAATTGCAAACGGACTGTAGACTAGTGGAACCAGTTGGAACGGCGTGTTGTGTCGTTTTTAGTGTCCCAGTGGCTCGTTATAAGAATGAAAATAATAGGTGCTTTCCAGTATGTGTGCTGGGAGCACCTATTATTTTGTGATTTTTAAAGATGTTTGGGTGTTGTCCGGTAATTGGGCAAAAAAATAGGACTGCATTATTTGGGAGGAGTGCAGCCCTGAGGAAAAAGTTATGAAAAAGATTTAAAGTGTTTGTTCTCTTGAACAATTCCTAGTATAGAATTGAATTGTGATAAAACTGTGATGGAATTAGGAAGAAATTGTTAACAAATTTAGAACATAAAATAAAATACGATCAGATGCACCATAAACCGGGACAGTGTTGAAATCAAAAAGTCCGGGTGTTAGAATTACAACAGATGCTATAGCAGAAGATATATAACAGAAAGATATCAAAGAACACAAGAAAGAACACGGAATATACGAACATACACCAAGGAGGAATACACCATGCGGATCCTAATCTACGGCGCCGGAGTCATCGGAAGCTTCTACGCATCCAGATTCGCCAAAGCGGGACTGGATGTAACAGTCTTAGCAAGAGGGCAGCGGTTAAAAGAATTACAGGGACACGGTCTATGGTACAGAGGCAAGACAAGAACGCATAAAGTTGAGGTTAAGACGATCAGTGAGTTAAAGCCGAATGACCGTTACCAGTTTATTTTCCTGACTGTACGTGAGAATCAGGTGGAAGAAGCACTGGAAGACATCAGTAGGAATGAAAGTCCGAATGTTGTCACTATGGTCAATACGATCAAACCATATGGCAGATGGGAGAAAATCTGCGGAAAAGGCAGGATTCTTCCGGCATTTCCGGGAGCGGGCGGCTGTATCGAAGGTGGGATTCTGGATGCACAGCTTCTGCCAAGAGCAATCCAGCCGACAACATTCGGTGAGATCGGAGGAAGAAAGAGCAGTAGGGAAGAAGCACTGGCATACATATTTAGAAAAAGCCACATTCCATATCAGATCGTTCCGGAAATGCATCACTGGCAGATCTCACATCTTGGCGTGATCATTCCGCTGGCAGATGCTTATTACCAGAGCAGGCATCCGGAAAAAATCTGTGCAAATGAAAAATTGATGACGCTGACAGCTTATCGGATGAAAAAGAACCTGAAGTGGATCGCCCAAAAGGGAATGTTGTGCCCGGCAAAGCTTTATATGATAAAGGATATGCCAACGGGAATGCTGGCAGGGGTTTTAAGCAGGGTATATCAGAGTGAATTTGGCAACAAATTCCTTTACAGACATGCGATGCATGCACCGGAAGAATTCCAGCGGCTGCATCAGGAATTCTATAATTATATGAAGACACATACGAAAGAGAGTAACAAAGCATGATAAGACCGATTATGAAAGATATATTTTCCCTAAACCAGAGATCCGAGCCGGCGACAGAGGCGGATAAGCAGGTTGCAGTGGATGTGTTAGATACATTGAAAGCGCACGAGGAAGGCTGTGTCGGCATGGCAGCGAATATGATTGGCGTGAAGAAATGTATCATAGCCGTCAATATGGGATTCATGAATGTGGCAATGTTCAATCCGAAGATTGTAAAACGTTCCGGAAAATATGAGACGGAGGAAGGCTGTCTTTCCCTTACTGGTGTGAGAAAATGCACCCGGTATCAGGAGATTGAAGTGGAATATCAGGATATGAATTTCAAAAAACAGAGACAGAAATATACCGGATGGACGGCGCAGATTATTCAACATGAGGTAGATCATTGTCACGGTATTGTGATATAGTCATGCGCTGGTGTTGTATCATTGACACAAAGATATGTATTAGGATTAGTCATAATATTTTGCCGTAATATTTCCCACTACCTTATTGACACAACTGTATCAAAAGCATACAATAAAACTAGATTGTTAATAAAATAACACATGAAACGTGAAGATTACAGGAGGGTAATATCATGGCAAAGATTTTATGTAGTCCAAGTAAATATGTACAGGGTGCAGGAGAGATGAAGAAGCTGGGTGAATATGCTCAGAAGTATGGCAAGAAGGCACTTGTACTGATCACGGAATCCGGATACAAACGTATCGGGGACGTTGTAAATACTGGATTTGAAGGATACGAGATCACACCTGTATATGAGTATTTCAACAGAGAATGCAGTAAGAATGAGATTAACCGTCTGGTAGACATTATGAATGAAAAAGGCTGTGATGTCGTGATCGGTATCGGTGGTGGTAAGATCCTGGATACAGCCAAAGCAGTTGCTTATTACAAAGAAGCTCCGGTTCTGATCTGCCCGACAATCGCATCGACAGACGCACCTTGCAGTGCACTGTCAGTTATTTATACAGATGATGGCGTATTCGAAGAGTACTTATTCCTTCCGGCTAACCCAAATATGGTTCTGATGGATACCGAGATTATTGCAAAATCACCGGTAAGACTTACGGTATCCGGAATGGGTGATGCACTGGCAACATATTTTGAAGCAAGAGCCTGTCAGGCAAGCGGGGCAACAACATGTGCCGGCGGACAGGTTACACAGGCAGCAATCGCACTTGCAAAACTTTGTTTTGACACTCTGATGGCAGAAGGTGTAAAGGCAAAACTTGCCCTGGAAGCAGGAGCATGTACACCAGCTGTGGAAAAAGTCATCGAAGCCAACACATTACTGAGCGGTATTGGATTTGAGAGTGGCGGACTTGCAGGAGCACATGCAATTCATAATGGATTTACCGTACTGGATGAGTGCCACCACATGTATCACGGTGAGAAGGTTGCATTCGGAACGATTACGCAGCTGGTACTGGAGAATATTCCGGCAGAAGAACTGGAAGATATCATTGACTGGTGTATCGAACTGGGACTGCCTGTGACATTAAAAGAACTGGGAATCACAGAAGTGACGGACGAGAAACTGATGGCAGTTGCAACAGCAGCCTGCGCAGAGAACGATACGCTTCATAATATGCCATTCGAGGTAACACCGGAGACTGTATGTGCAGCAATCAAGGCAGCAGATGCATACGGAAAATATTTCCTCGGAGAATAGTCAAGAATCTGTGAAAATAAAAAATACATAATAAATACAGAGAATCTGCCATTGACAGGTTCTCTGTATTATTTTGCAGAATCATTCTGTATATGAATCTGAAAATTTCAGTAGATTTCAAGAATAACTTAACATCTTTTTTACAAAAATATCGAGTAAATTCAATATTTTCATACTATACCTGAAAATGTACAAAAAACAAAATCAGAAAGTGTGAGAAATATCTATGATCAAATCCTATGTTATTGATACCAATATTTTAATCCAGGCACCTTATGCATGTCAGTGTTTTGAAGAAAACAGGGTGATATTGCCATTGGTTGTATTAGAAGAACTGGACGGCCTGAAGAAAGCAGAAGGAGAAAAGGGAGCAAATGCAAGGCGGGCGATCCGTTTTCTGGAAAAGCTCAGACTGAAAGGAGACCTTTTAAAAGGTGTCCAGATGGAAAATGGAGGAATCCTCCGTGTAGAGGCCAATTGTGTAAATGTAGAACTGCCGGAAAGCCTTCCGGAAGATAAGCCGGATAATCGGATCTTAAAAGTATGTAAGGGAATCCGGGAAGAAGAAAAGCCGGTCGTTCTGGTGACAAAAGATCTGGTCCTTAGGTTAAAAGCACAGATTCTCGGAATTGAAGCCCAGGATTTCAGCACAGAGCAGGTCATCGAAGAAGAGGGACAGTACAGCGGCAGACAGATTTGCTATGTGGCGGAAGACAAGTTCAAAGAATTCAAGAAAAAAGGCGTTCATCTGAAGGAACTTTATTTGTCCGATGAAGATGGTAATAAGATCCAGCCGGAACTTACGGAGAATGAATTTATCATATTGAAGGCAGATCAGTCTGTGAAAAAGACACATCTTGGAAGAGTTGAAGGGAAGAAAGTAGTATCGTTAGAATTCCGAAAGAGCCAGCCTTATGGCATCAAACCAAGGAATGCCGGACAGTATTTTTTACAGGAAGCATTGATGAAATCCGCAGAGAAAGCACCGCTTGTAATTGTAAAAGGAATGGCAGGAACGGCGAAGACATTTTACTCACTGGCAGTCGGACTGGAGAAGGTGCTGAACAATCCGACCGGAGAATATAGAAGAATTCTGATCTGCAGACCGAATGCGCAGTTTGACCAGGATATCGGTTTCCTTCCGGGAGACGAGCAGGAAAAGATATCACCTTTGATGCGTCCGATCGTAGATAATCTAGAGCAGCTGATTGATTCGGATGAAGAAGAGCGTTATCAGGATGAACAGGAATTACAGGGTAAGATCGAAGAGATATTTGCAAGAGGACTGATCCAGACAGAAGCAATGAATTTCATCAGAGGCCGTTCATTTGTGAAGACCTATCTGATCATAGACGAGGCGCAGAACATGACTCCGAATCAGGTGAAAGGAATCATAACAAGAGCCGGAAAAGGAACGAAGATCATTCTGCTTGGTGATCCGAATCAGATAGACCGGCCATTTCTGGATGAGAGAACGAATGGACTTAGTTATGCGTCGGAATACATGAAGGGTAGTCCTTTATGTTATCAGATTACAATGTCTGCAGAAGAATGTGAGCGTTCCGAACTTGCGATGGATGCGATTCACAGATTATAGACATAGATTATAGAATTAGAAGGGAACGAAATAAAATTGAGCAAAGTAACATATAAAGCAATCAAAAATATGCCGGAGGTGAATGCCTATATTGAGCAGGGAAATAGGGTACTTGGAGCACTTGGGTTTACCGAACATTCCAGAGGACATGCAGTAAAAGTGGCGGAAACTGCCGGAAATATTCTGGAAAAATTAGGGTATAACCAGCATACGATCGAGCTTTCCAGGATAGCGGGCTATATGCATGACATGGGAAATTGTGTAAACCGTGTGGATCATGCACATAGTTCCGCGATCATGGCATTTCAGATACTGCGGGATCTGAAAGCACCGGATGAAGACATCGCAGTGATCGTCAGTGCAATCGGTCAGCATGATGAGGCAACCGGCATGGCCGTGGATGCGGTATCGGCAGCACTGATACTGGCGGATAAGACGGATGTAAGAAGAAACCGTGTGCGGAACACGATCAAGGAAAGCTTTGACAAACATGACCGGGTGAATTATGCTGCAGTGGCATCCAGTCTGCATGTAAATGTCGAAAAGCAGGTGATTCTGCTGGAGATTGAACTGGATGAAGGAATCTGTTCTATATTAGATTATTTTGAGATTTTCTTACAGCGTATGCTGATGTGCAAGCGTGCGGCAGAGATGCTGGGAATGAAATTCAAGATGAAAGCGAACGGGAATAAGATCTGTTAATCGGATGTGACAAATGAGGAAAAATTGGAAGATGATTTCATAGAACTAGTGATTGACATTCCCTGAAAGACAGTGCTATAATACAACCCTAAAATGAATGTGGATTTTTCTGGAGCAATCTATTTTTCGCCACATGGTTACTGAGTAGAAGTAACCATGTGGTTTTTTGTTGTTACATATTCAGTTGAAACAATCTGTGACAAGATGGGAAAATAGAAAAAAGCATTGCAAAGATCCGCAATAGAATTAGAAGATTAATAGATAGTACATATGAGAGAAAGGGGATATATATGGATCAGACATATATGAAAGAACAACCGGTATTAAAATTGATCGTATCGATGGCACTGCCGATGGTCATTTCTATGATGGTGAGTTCACTTTATAATATTGTAGACAGCTTTTTCATCGCCAGGATCAGCGAAGATGCCATGACGGCGTTATCACTGGTGTATCCAGTACAGAATCTGATCAATGCGGTGATGATCGGATTTGGAATCGGAATCAATGCGGTCATCTCATTTTATCTTGGAGCGCAGGATAAAAAGATGGCAGACAGGGCGGCAACACAGGGAATGCTGCTAGGGACGATTCACGGAGTCGGATTTATGATTCTGGGAATTGCCGTAATGAGACCGTTTTTACAGATGTTTACGGGAAATGCACAGATTGTGGACTATGGTGTGCGTTATTCGAGAATTGCATTTTTATTTGCTACGGCATTATCTTGGCAGCTGGTATTTGAGAAGACGTTTCAGGCGGTCGGACGTATGGTGGAGTCAATGACTTGTATGATGTCAGGTGCGATTATCAACATTATCCTGGATCCAGTCCTGATCTTCGGACTTGGACCATTTCCGAAGATGGGAATCGAAGGAGCCGCACTTGCAACAGGAATCGGACAGGCAGCAGGAGCAGTATTGTACCTGATCTTTTATATCGTGAATCCGCTTCCGGTGAAATACAGAAAGAAATATCTGAAGGCTGATTTGAAGCTGTGGAAAAAATTATATGTAATCGGAATTCCGGCAAGCCTGAACCTGGCACTTCCGTCGCTTTTAATCTCTGTATTGAACGTAATACTTACAGGCTATGGGGAAGTCTACGTATTCGTTCTCGGAGTCTACTATAAGCTGCAGACCTTCCTCTACCTTCCGGCAAATGGAATCGTGCAGGGAATGCGTCCGCTTCTCGGATATAATTACGGAGCGGGAGAGCATAAGCGTGTACATAAGATCTTCCAGGATGGCCTGATCCTGGTACTCGTGATGATGGCAGCCGGAATGGCAATCTGTCTGGCAGTTCCGGGACAGCTGATGGGATTATTTACAGCGAATCCGATAACGATGAAGGCCGGAAGTGTGGCACTCAGAGTCATCAGTCTTGGATTCCTTGCTTCATCGGTATCGGTTATCTGCAGCGGGGCACTGGAAGGTCTTGGAAAAGGTGTGCATTCACTGATCATTTCGTTATGCAGATATGTGGTTGTGATTATTCCGGTGGCATTCATTGTCAGCCGTTTTATGGGAGCGGTCGGAGTATGGCATGCGTTCTGGATCACGGAAGTGGTGACTGCGGTGATTGCGTATGTGGTGTATCGGAAAGGCGTGAAGGGATAGTAGAAGAGATAGCGAAAGAGATCATATAAGAGTAGAGAATATAAAGTAAGAAGTGGGAAGTTAAAAGTCAGAAAGAAAGTTTTTTCAGATCTGAATAATCGGAATGTGATTACTTCTACATCTCAGGAATATGAGACCAGCTTTGGATTTACGAAAGAAGAAGTATTTTATGTCCGATCGCATGGACCATTGCCGAGTCACTGGGAGCGGATCCGAGAGCCGTCGTCATTGCAGTGTTCATTGTATTGCCGATCTTTTATCCATTTTATTAATTCCTCAATTTTTATAAATATGAACAGGGATGTCGTACGAAATGATGTGTGCGGCAGCCCTGTTCTTTTGCGCAAAAAGGGCAGGTAAAGACAGAGAAAATTGTAAAAGAAGAGACTACAGGTTTGCGTTGACTGACTAATTGAATAAAGAGTATAATAAACCTATTGATACAGACGGAGTGATCGATATCTATCCGAATGTAAAGAGAAGAAAATACAGGGAAGAAAATAAAAAAAGAATGACTCTGACTGCAAGGTAAGTCCCGAGCAGGAATAGTTATGAATTCGTTTCATTAAAAAGTAGTTAACAGCAGGTTATGTTACAGCACGGTATACAAAATCAGGCGATTTCTAACATGAAAGAGAGCCATTTGGGTATATCGTGCTTTATTATATCTAAGTATACAAGAAAAACTTTCAAAGGTAAGTTTTCAGCAATAAGAACATGCAGGAGGAACACACATGTTAAAAGTAGCAATCTACGGCAAAGGCGGCATCGGAAAATCTACCGTCACATCCAATCTGGCGGCAGCATTTGCCACGATGGGGAAGAAAGTAATTCAGATCGGCTGTGATCCGAAGGCAGATTCGACGATGAACCTGCTCGGTGGGGAACCGTTAAGACCGGTCATGAATTATATGAGAGAGGAAGATGAAGAACCGGAGAAACTGGAAGACATTGCAAGAGAAGGATTTGGAAATGTCTTATGTATCGAGACGGGCGGACCGACACCGGGACTGGGCTGTGCGGGAAGAGGAATCATTGCCACATTCCAGTTATTAGAAGATTTGAAATTATTCGAGACCTATAAGCCCGATGTGGTTCTGTACGATGTACTTGGCGACGTAGTCTGTGGCGGATTCGCAGCGCCGATCCGGGAAGACTATGCAGAGAAGGTCCTGATCGTGACATCCGGGGAGAAGATGGCACTTTATGCGGCGGACAACATTTCCAAAGCAGTGAAGAACTTCGAAGACAGAAGCTATGCAAGAGTATTCGGAATCGTACTGAACCACAGAAATGTGGAAAATGAGACTGAAAAAGTAGAGACATTTGCAAAAGAGCATGGATTTGACATTGTGGGAGAGATTCCAAGAAGTGATGAAATTAACCGTTGCGAAGACCAGGGGAAGACGGTGATCGAGGGCAATCCGGAGTCGGACATCAGTAAATGCTTCTATGATCTGGCGGAAATATTATGGAAAGATGAGGAACAGGTATGAGAGGGACTGCCTATTATTGTACGGTAGAAGAATTACAGAAGCGGGGAAGGGATGATATTCCGGAGCAGTTCCGGTCGAATACGCATCTGATCTACAGTTCTCCGGCGACGCTTGCGTTCAACTCGCCGGGAGCGGAAGGATTCGGTGTGAAAAGGGCCGGGCTTGCAATTCCGGATTCGATCATGCTGATCGTGGCACCGGGATGCTGTGGGCGGAATACATCCATGATTAGTTCCATGCCACAGTATGAGGACCGTTTCTTCTATTTGACGATGGACGAGACAGACATCGTAACGGGAAGACATTTGAAAAAAGTACCGAAGGCCGTGCAGGAGATCTGTGACAGTCTTGCGAAGAAGCCGTCGGTTGTGATGATCTGCATTACCTGTGTGGATGCACTTCTCGGAACAGATATGGAACGAATCTGCAGAAAGTCCGAAGAAAAGACAGGACTTCCAGTGAGACCATGCTATATGTATGCCCTGACAAGGGAAGGAAGAAAACCGCCGATGGTACATGTGCGTCAGTCGTTATATTCTTTACTGGAACCCAAGAAGAAAAAAGGAAATGTCGTGAATCTGCTGGGATTCTTCTCGCCACTTATGGATGACTGTGAGTTATACGGTATGTTGGAAAAAGCAGGTGTAAAGACGGTGCATGAGATATCCAGATGCAAGAACTATGAAGAATATCAGACGATGGCGGAGGCGAATTTCAATCTGGTATTACATCCAGAAACGAGATTCGCAGCAGAAGATTTTCATGAGAAATTGCAGATTCCGTTTATTGAATTACGAAGATTATACCAGATCGATAAGATAACGAAGCAGTATCAGGCACTGGGGAAGGTTCTGGGTATTCCATTCGAAGATAAAGAGGCAGAAAGAACTGCACTTGATGCGGTAGAACGTTTGAAAGCCGCTAAGCCGGATGCCATATTTGCCATTGGAGAATGTATGAACGGTGATCCGTTTGAACTGGCACTGGCACTTGTGAAATACGGATTTCAAGTGGCAGAGATCTATGGAACACTGACTGCAGAGAACTTTGTGTATCTGAAGCATTTATCCGAATTAAGTCCGCAGACAAAAGTATTTTCCAACATGGAACCGACTATGATCTATTATGATCACAAAGAGAGCGGAGTAACCACTACCATTGGAAAAGATGCCTGCTACTATCATCCGGATGCGGAAAATGTGATGTGGAATGAAGAAGTACAGCCGTATGGATATGCAGGTGTGAAGCATTTGTGCGAAAAACTGTTGGAGGTGTAGGCGATGAAAGGATTAAGAAAATATCTGACACCATTTGCACCGGACCAGTCTGGAGCGGTGTCGGTGTTATACGAACTTGGCGGAATGCTGGTCATCTGTGATGCGGGCGGCTGTACGGGAAATGTATGTGGATTCGATGAGCCAAGATGGTTTGAAACAAGAAGTGCGGTATTCAGTGCGGGGCTTCGTGATATGGATGCGATACTCGGAAGAGATGACAGACTGGTTGCAAAACTTGCAGATGCGGCAGAAAAGCTGGATGTGACATTTGCAGCAGTGATCGGGACTCCGGTACCGGCAGTGATCGGGACTGATTACCGGGCGCTGGAGCGGATGCTGGCGAAGAAGACGGAACTGCCGGTCCTGACGGTGAATACGGATGGCATGGAATTGTATGACAGGGGAGAAGAGAAGGCATATCTTGCATTGTTCGGCAGGTTCGCAGGAGAAAATGTTGATGTGGAGCCAGGAAATATAGAGAAGACACAAACTGCAGAATCCTGTGATGGAAAAAGGAATGGCAAGAACGAAGATGCGTCTGTGGATATTGAAGACAGACCACGTGTCGGTATTATCGGTATGACTCCGCAGGATGTCAGTGACCTGAAGGCAGCAGATAAGATCCGGAAATTATATGCAGATCAGGGACTGCGTGCTGTCTGCTATGGCATGGGCGACGGACTGGAAGAAGTGAAAAAGGCTTCTCTGACAGTGAAAAATGTAGTCGTATCTCCGGCGGCGTTAAAAGCAGCGCAGTATCTGCAAAAGAAGTTCGGAACGCCATATGAGATTGCTTATCCATTGGCACCAGAGCTGGTACCGGAAATGGATTACAGAGGAAAGAAGATTCTGATCGTTCAGCAGCAGGTCATTGCAAATGCAATGCGTAGGGAGATAGAAAAACGAACCGGGGAAAAGGAAGAGATCACAACGGCGACATGGTTCATGCGGAAAGAAGAGATTTTAGCGGATCTGCGTGTCAGTGCTGCGGACGATATCAGCCTGAAAGAAGAGGATGATTTTATTTCATTGGTGGGAAAAGACGGGTATGATGTGATTTTTGCGGATCCATGTATGGAGCGGATGATTCCGGAATTTGAAGGAATCTTTATTCCGCTGACACATTTTGCAGTGTCAGGAAAGCTGAACGTGTGATTGTATTGAAATAAGGGGGAATGCAGGTGATGACAAAGAAAATCCGTGTCTACGGGATTGTGCAGGGGGTAGGCTTTAGACCGACTGTAAGCCGTCACGCATCGGCTGCCGGAATCACCGGAAATGTGTGTAACAAGGGCCCTTATGTGGAAATCTTTGCACAGGGGGAAGAAAAATGTGTAAAAGATTTTCTGGAGAGGCTGGAAAAGCAGCCGCCAAAAAGGGCTGCCATATTGAAAATCAGTGTAGAAGATCTGGAAGAGTGTGGACAGTTTGATGACTTTCAGATCATAGAAAGTGAGAAGACGAAGGGGGAAATCTTCGTCTCGCCGGATATTGCAATCTGTGATGAATGCAAGAAAGAAATGTACGATCCAAAAGACCGGCGCTATCTGCATCCATTTATCAACTGTACCTGCTGCGGTCCCAGACTTACGATCCTGGATGCGCTTCCATATGACCGGGAACGGACCAGCATGAAGGAATTCCCGATGTGTCCGGACTGTGCTTCGGAGTATGAGGATCCGGCGACCAGACGTTATGATGCACAGCCGGTATGCTGCAACGATTGTGGCCCGGAAGTGTATCTGACCGGCAGGGAAGAACGGGGAAGAGCTGCGATCATTGCCACAAGAAAAATGATCCATGATGGCGGGATCGTGGCAATCAAGGGAATCGGCGGATTCCATCTCTGCTGCGATGCGACGAATGAAGAAGCAGTACAGAGGTTACGGACATTAAAGAACCGGCCGGCGAAACCATTTGCTGTGATGGCAAGAGATGTAGAAGCAGTAAAGCGGGAATGTCTGGTAAATGAAGTACAGAAGGAGATTCTGGATGGACATCAGAAGCCGATTCTGTTACTTGAAAAACGGAAAAAAAGTATAGAAAAAATTACAGAGCACGTAGCGGAAAATATGATGGAAACAGACGAAAACAGTGCAAGAATTTGTGAATCTGTCGCTCCGGGGAATCCGAAAGTCGGTGTCATGCTTCCATACGCTCCGGTACAGATGCTGTTATTCCAATATGACGACGGAATCCAGATGCCAGATTTTCTGGTGATGACAAGCGGCAATATATCCGGTGCACCGATCTGCAGGGATGACAAAGAAGCGGTGGAGGAACTGTCGCATCTGTGTGACCTGATCCTTTCTCATGACCGGAAGATCCGGATCCGGGCGGACGATTCGGTGATGGATTTTTATAAGGGAGAGCCTTATATGATCCGGCGCTCCAGAGGCTATGCGCCGCTTCCGACGATGGTGACGATGCCGTGGAAAGGACAGGTGCTGGCCGCAGGCGGAGAACTTAAGAATACATTCTGTATCGGAGTGGATGGACGTTTCTATCTGTCCCCGTATGTAGGAGATCTGGAAGATCTTCGTACTGTAAAAGCGTTGCAAGAGACGATCCACAGATTCGAGACACTTCTGGAGGTAGAACCGGAAGTTGCAGCATGTGATCTGCATCCAAAATACAATTCGACAGTCGTTGCAGAAGAACTGGGACTTCCGGTCGTAAAGATCCAGCATCATTATGCACACATTTTATCCTGTATGGCAGAAAATGACTGGAAAGAGCAGGTGATCGGTGTTGCATTCGACGGAACAGGATATGGTACAGACGGAACCATCTGGGGAGGAGAACTTCTGCTTGCAGATTATCACGGATTTGAACGGATGGGAAGTATCGAACCATTTCTTCAGATCGGAGGCGATATTTCTGCTAAAGAGGGATGGCGAATTGCAGTTTCACTGATCTATCAGCAGACACAGGATAAAGAGCAGACAATGGAGAGTGTAAAGAAGCTTAACCTGTGCAGTGAACCGGAATGCAAAGTGATCCTTGCCATGGCGGACAGGAAAATGAATGCTGTGACATCGACCAGTGCGGGACGTCTGTTCGATGCAGTCAGTGCAATTCTCGGAATCCGGACGAAGTCTACGTTCGAAGGGGAGGCTTCGATGGCACTTGAATTTGCCGCAGAAGCTTATGAGGAAGAGCTGTGGGAAATTGATGAGCTGGCAGATGGTGAAAGCGATCCGGATGAAGAAAAGAAAGAGTCGGAAGACAGGCTGATTATGAAGACAGGAAGCCTTATAAAATATCTGACGGAGAAGAAAACAGAAGGCATTCAGGCAGAAAAATTAGCTTATATCTTTCATCAAAAGTTGGCAGACCTCATAACTGACGGCTGCAGGAAGATCAGAAAGAAAACAAAATGTAATTGTGTGGCATTAAGCGGCGGTGTATTCCAGAACCGGTTATTGTTAAGAATGGTGGAAGAAGGTCTGGAAAAAGAACATTTTACCGTACTCAGGCATCACCTGATCCCGGCAAATGACGGCGGGATCGCACTGGGGCAGGCAGCATATGCCATGCAGTATATTCAGGAGGGAAAATAACATGTGTGTAGGATTATCAGCAAAAGTAGTCCGTATCAGTGACGGTACGGCGGTTGTAGATGCGGGGGGCGCAAAAAGAGAGGTCTCTTCAGAATTACTGGAAGATCTGGAACCGGGAGACTATGTAATGGTGCATGCAGGAATCGCCATTGCAAAAATTACCGATGAAGATGACAGTGAGACAGATCAGTTGATGGAGGAACTTCTGTAATGAGTGAAGAAAAGAAAACGGCAAGAGAGATCATAGAAGGATATGACGGCCCTGCAGTCCGGATCATGGAAGTATGCGGGACACATACACATGAAATCTTCCGTCTGGGTATCCGCAAACTTCTTCCAAAGCAGGTAGAATTGATCTCTGGTCCCGGGTGTCCGGTCTGTGTCACACCGGTAAGTTATATCGATGAGGCAGTTTATCTGGCTCTGGAAAAGAGTGTGACAATCTGTACATTCGGAGATCTGGTGCGTGTGCCGGGAAGTAAGAAGAGTCTGGCAGATGCAAGAAGCGAAGGCGGGAAGATCCATATCGTCTATTCACCTGCCGATGCGGAAAAATATGCAAAAGAACATCCGGAAGAAGAGGTTGTATTCTTATCTGTAGGATTCGAGACGACGACTCCGGCGGGATGTCTGTCTGTCAAAAAAGCAAAAGAAGAAGGAATCACGAACTATTCCATGCTGATCGCAAATAAAACGATGCCGCAGGCATACGAAGCATTAAAAGGAAGCGCAGACATTTTCTTATATCCGGGACATGTCAATGCGATCACAGGAACAAAGCTCTGTGAAGAACTGGTGCAGGAAGGTGTAAGCGGTGTGGTGGCAGGCTTTACGGCAAAAGAACTTCTGACTGCACTGGCAGTTGCACTGACACATTTTCAGAAAGGGAAACCTTTCTTTGTAAATTGTTATCCGCGTGTAGTGACAGAAGAAGGCAGTAAGGAAGCACAGAGACTGGTGGATACGCTGATGGAAGCATGTGACAGTGAATGGAGAGGACTCGGAATCATACCGGGATCCGGACTTAGGTTACGTGATGAATGGGACATGTATGATGCCAGAAAGAAATATCAGGTTCCGAAGATGGAAGGAAGGGCGAATCCGGCCTGCAGATGCGGGGATGTATTACAGGGAAAATGTAAACCATCCGACTGTAAAGTATTTGGAAAGGTCTGTACACCGCAGCATCCGGTAGGTGCATGTATGGTATCCGGTGAGGGAGCCTGTTCAGCATATTATATGTATGGAAGAGAATAAGAAAAACAGACGGAAAATAGCAAGGAAGTGGACAAAATGAACGAGTATGTGGATAACGAAGCAAGAAAAGCGAAATTAGTGGGGAAAACTGTGACGATGGCACATGGTGCAGGAGGACGCCAGACGTCAGAACTGATCGATATGATCTTCAAAGCACATTTTGATAATCCGGATCTGACTGCGGATGATGCGGCAGTCCTGACGCCGCCGATTGGAAAGATGGCAGTGTCTACCGATGGATTTATCGTATCACCGGCATTCTATCCGGGAGGAAATATCGGAAAGCTTTCCATCTGCGGTACGGTCAATGATCTTTCCTGTATGGGAGCAAAACCATTATACCTGACCTGCGCATTTGTGATCGAAGAAGGATTTCCTATGGAAAAACTGGAAGAGATCGCAGAGGCAATGGAAAAGACGGCGAAAGAAGCCGGAGTCCGGATCGTATCGGGGGATACCAAGGTTGCCGGAAAGGGCCAGGTGGACGGAGTCTTTATCACGACAACAGGTATCGGTGAGATCACGGATGGAGTTGAAGTTGCGGGAAATCTTGCAAAACCGGGCGATGCGATCATTGTGACAGGAGATATCGGAAGACACGGATGCACGATCCTTCTTGCGAGAGAAGATTTTGGAATTGAAGCAGATGTGACCAGTGACTGTGCACCTCTCTGGGGCAATGTAAAAGCAGTGATGGATGCAACACATGAACTGCATGTGATCCGTGATGCAACCAGAGGTGGAGTCGGAACTGTGCTGTATGAGATTGCAGGACAGAGTCAGGTAGGAATCCGTCTGGATGCTTCGAAGATTCCGGTTGCACCGGAGGTACGCGGCGTATGTGGAATGCTTGGACTGGAGCCGCTTTATCTTGCATGTGAAGGACGGCTTGTGATCATGGCGCCGAAAGAACAGGCACAGACGATCGTGGATGCATTGAAAGTATGTCCGTATTCTAAAAATGCGGCAATTATCGGTGAAGTGACCGAAGAACAGCCTGGAAAAGTTGTGATGTTGACGGAGATTGGAACGCAGGCATTACTTCCGCAGCCGGGAGGGGAGTTACTGCCGCGTATCTGTTAAGCATGGAAGAAAAAGCGGACATAAAGCATGAAAAAGTGAGGAAATCTATGGATACAAGAGTGGCAGTTATTTCGATTATTGTGGAGAATCCGGAAGCGATCGAGACGTTGAATCATCTGCTTCACGAGGCAGGGCAATTTATTATCGGAAGAATGGGAATTCCGTACCGGGAGAAAGGGATTAACATCATCAGCATTGCGATCGATGCACCGCAGGATATGATCAGTACATTATCCGGTAAGATCGGGCGCCTGAGCGGGGTATCCACGAAGACGGCATATTCGAATATTATTACGAAAGCAGGAGAATAGAACATTCGGATATTATTTATGAGAGCAGGAGAGCAAGAATAATATGATTAAGATTGCAGTATATGGAAAAGGCGGGATCGGTAAATCAACGACGGTATCGAACGTTGCCGTGGCGTTGGCAGAAAAAGGCCTGAAAGTGATGCAGATCGGCTGCGATCCGAAAGCCGATTCTACGATCGCATTAAGACACGGGGAAGCAGTACCGACGGTACTGGATCTTTTCCGGGAGAAAAAGCAGGATCTGAAATTGGAAGATATGGTGCGGACCGGATATCAGGGTGTGATCTGTGTAGAGGCAGGTGGTCCGACACCGGGACTCGGATGTGCAGGAAGAGGAATTATCACGGCATTGGAAAAATTAAAAGAGACGGGAGCATATGAAGTATATCAGCCGGATGTTGTACTTTATGATGTACTCGGAGATGTTGTATGCGGTGGATTTTCTATGCCGATGCGGAAAGGATATGCGGATAAAGTTTTTATTATTACTTCAGGAGAAAATATGGCGATCCATGCAGGAGCCAATATTGCGATGGCGGTAGAGAACTTTAAGAATCGTGGATATGCTTCCCTTGGCGGGATTATTCTGAACCGCAGGAATGTAGCGAGAGAAGAAGAAAAGGTAAATGAGCTGGCAGATGATTTTCAGACACAGGTAGTCGGAACATTGTCCCACAGCGGACTTGTGACAGAAGCAGAAGAAAAGAAAGAGACGGTTATGGAATGCTTTCCGGACAGTGAGATGGCTGAGGAATACAGAAAACTTGCGGAAGCAATCTATGAGTTGTCAAAACGACCAGAAGGATCAGCCTGTGAAAAAGCCAATGAAAAGTATACTGCCGATAAAAGACCTGGGGAGGGATTGAAATGTTAAAGAAAGCCGGAGAATCAACCGGACTGGAATTCAATTCCCCGGCACATGGAAACTGGAATATTGTCCATACAGGAATGCTTCTTCCGGAATCCATACAGATCTATGTCTGTGCAGATAACTGTATGCGGGGAGTCGTTCTGACAGCAGCCGAGATGAATGCGGCAGACAGATTTTCCTTTGTGATCGTGGAAGAAGAGGATCTTCTGAACGGCAATCTGGAAGATGTGACGATCGAAGGCGTTACAGATGTATTAAGAAAACGAAAAGATCATCCGAAAGCAGTATTGTTATTTACCGTGTGTCTGCATCATTTTCTGGGATGTGATCTGGAACGGGTGTATGAAGAACTGGAAGCCAGATTCCCGGATATTTTCTTCGTCCGCTGTTATATGGATCCAATCATGCAAAAGCACGGGCTGACGCCGGATCAGAAACTTCGAAAGGCAATATATGACGGACTTAAGGTGAGAGAAGAAAATCCGAAAGCAGTGACGATTCTTGGCAGTGATTTTGCGCTGGATGAGACCAGTGATATCAGGCGTTTGTTAAAATGGAAGCATATAGAAGTAAAAGAATTGCCAGAGTGTAATTCATGGAAGTCCTATCAAGAGCTTGCAGACAGTAAAATATTCATAGCGTGCTATCCGCCTGGAAAATATGGTCTGGAATGTCAGGCAGAACGACTTAGGAAGAAAGCGTTATATCTTCCGGGAAGCTTTGATTATGATGAGATTATCAGGCAGTGGAAGACGTTGGAGCAGGCGGTTGGAGAAAATGTGGAAGAGGTTGAGGGTATAGAAGATACAGATATGCACATGGAGAAATCACTGGAAAGAATTACAAAAAGAGAGATTGCGCTGTGTGAATTTGCTTTAGAACAAGCCAGAAAAGTGGTCGGAGATGTACCCATTATGATCGATCACACCTTTCATCCAAGACCGCTGGAACTGGCAAAGCTGTTACTGACACATGGTTTTTCTGTGACCAGAATCTATCTGGACGCGGTTAATCCGGAAGAAAAAGACACATTTGAGTGGCTAAAGGAACAATATCCTGAACTGGAATATGAACCAACGATTCGTCCGGAGATGCGTATGAAGCCAAGAAACGAATCAGATGTACTGGCAATCGGGCAGAAAGCAGCGTGGTTTACAGGAACCAGGCATTTTGTCAATCTAGTGGAAGGTGCAGGACTGTATGGATTTGACGGAATCCGCAGAACGGCAGAATTGATGACAGAAGCCTGGCAGGAAGAAAAAGATCCAGAAGATCTGATCATTCGGAAAGGATGGGGGTGCGAAAGCTGCATATGAGACAGAGTTACAGAATTATACCGATTTACACAGCTGACGTATCCGGTGTCTGCTCTGCCCTGTATGAATTGGGCGGGATGACAGTGATGCATGATCCGTCCGGTTGTAATTCCACTTATAATACACATGATGAGATAAGATGGTATGAGCAGGACAGTATGATCTACATCTCAGGGCTGACGGAGATCGATGCTGTCATGGGGAATGATGAGAAGATGATCTGTGATATTGAACTGGCTGCAGAAGAATTAAAGCCGAAATTCATCGCACTTGCAGGATCACCGATCCCATATATGAATGGAACGGATTTTCCGGCAATCGCCAGGATGTTGGAACAAGATCTTGGAATCCCGGCATTTTCGATTCCGACAAATGGAATGCATGATTATGTATATGGTGCCGGTCTGGCTCTTGCAGAGATTGCAAAACGTATCAAAGGAAAGAAAGAAGTGACGTCAAAAAGTGTGAATTTTCTGGGAGTAACACCTTTAGATTTCGGGCCGCAGGAGCATGTAGATGCTTTAAAAAGAAATGTAGAAGAGACGGGATGGAAGGTATTGTCGACCTGGGCTATGGGAGATACACTGGAAGATCTCGGACGTGCACCGGAAGCGGAGGTTAATCTGGTGGTATCTTCTGTGGGACTTTGGGCGGCCAAAGTATTACAGGAGAGGTTCGGGACACCTTATGTGATCGGGACACCGATCCGGGGATTTATGAAGAGTCTTTTGAATGCAATAGAAGAAAAAAAGCAGGTAGCATATCTCGAAAAGGGAAGGCGCATCAGCCTGACAGGAAACAAATCGGAAAAAAGTTCAGAAAACCAGATTATATTAATCGGAGAACCGGTGATCATGGAATCTCTGGCAGTAGCGATCGAGACGGAATATCAGATATCTGTAAGAGTAATCTGTCCGATAAGGGAGAAGAAAGGATTACTTGCGGATGGAGATATTGCAGTCCGTGGAGAAGAAGAACTGGAACAGGTACTTCAGAGATCAAAGAATGTAAAAGGCATTGTAGCGGATCCATTGTATCGCCCGGTCTGTCCGGAGAATGTGGCATTTTATGAGCTGCCGCATATTGCCTTTTCGGGAAGAATTTATAAAAAGAAACTGCCGGTCCTGGCAGAACTTATATAGGTGACAGATAAGTAAAACATATGTTCGGATAAATACTTGAAGGATTTATCTGTTCATGATAGAATGTGAAATATAAATTGCCGGATATTTCTGAGTAAATGTCCGGTGCAGAGAAAGCGAGTAGAAAGGGAACAGAATGGGACATTTTTATTTTGCAAGACACGGACAGACAGTCTGGAATGTAGAGAATAAGATTTGCGGAGCAACGGATATTGAATTGACAGAACTTGGCCATCAGCAGGCAGAAGAACTGGGGCAGGCAATTCTGGAGCAGGGAATTCAGATTGATGAGATATTGTATTCACCATTGATCAGGGCAAAGGAGACCGCCAGACATGTATCCGAGGTAACCGGGATCCCGATGCGTGAAGAAATGCGCCTAAAAGAACAAAACTTTGGAAAATACGAAGGTACGCCGAGAAATGGAGAGGAATTCCAGAAGGCTAAGGCTAATTTTATTAATTCTTATGAAGGCGGCGAATCGATGCTGAAGCTTTGCCACCGAATCTATGATCTGCTCGATGATATTAAGAAAGAATCAGATCAGAAGACATATCTTCTGGTTGCACATAACGGGATCTCAAGAGCGATACAGTCTTATTTTTGTGATATGACGAATGATGAATTTGCAAGGTTCGGTATCAAGAATTGTGAGATTCGTAAGTTTGAATACGAGGAGTAAGAATGAAGAAGGATGAAAAGATGTCAATCGAAGATATGACGGCATATATGCGCATTGTGCCGGAAAGGAAAGCTTCCTATGCAGAATTTCCGGATACTATGAATGATGAAATAAAGGAATATCTCAGAAAACAGGGGATTAATGCTCTTTATACGCATCAGACGGAAATGTTTGAAAAGGCCGGACGGGGAGAGAATACAGTGATCACGACATCGACTGCCAGCGGAAAAACGCTGGCATTTCTTATTCCTGTCCTGCAGAAGATATTGGAAGATCCACTCACAAGAGCGATTTTCGTCTATCCGACGAAAGCGCTGGCGAGTGATCAGTACCGTTCATTGCAGCCGGTACTGGAATATTTCGGAGAAGGGAAGATTCAGGCAGGAGTCTATGACGGAGATACGATGCCCGCAGAGCGCAGCCGCATCAGAAAGAGTGCGAATATTATATTAACGAATCCGGAAATGTTGAACTCTGCATTTCTTCCGAATCACAGTAAGTATGGGTTTGACTTTATCTTTGCAAATCTGAGATATATTGTGATCGATGAATTACACAGTTACAGGGGCGCATTTGGTGCCCATCTTGCGAATATTTTCAGGCGGATGTACAGAATATGCCAGTATTATCATTCAAGCCCTCAGTTTTTATGCAGTTCCGCGACAATCGCCAATCCGGTAGAACTTGCAAAAAAAGTATGTGGCACTGCATTTTCTCTGATTGAGAAGGATGGATCTCCATCACCGGTCAGGGAATATAGAATTATCCAGCCGCCGGAGATCAAAGGGCATAACGACAAGGTTTATGGAAGGTATGCGGCGTCTACGGTCGCGGCAGATATGCTTCCGGATCTGGTAAAAGAGCAGAGGCATTTTATTGCATTTGGAAAATCCAGACGAACGGTAGAAGTTATTTTGAAAGAGGCAAGAGACAAGTTGGATGCGGCAGGTTTCTTAAGTCAGGCAGATAGCAGAAAAATTGCCGGATACAGAGGCGGGTACACACCTCTGGAACGAAAAGAAATTGAGCGGAAGATGATGTCCGGGGAACTGAACGGACTGGTGTCGACTAATGCACTGGAACTTGGAATTGATATCGGAAGCCTGGATACGACGGTGATCGTCGGATATCCTGGGACGCGGGCATCATTCTGGCAGCAGAGTGGCCGTGCAGGGAGAAACGGACAGACCTGTGTGAATTACCTGATTCTTGAAAATCAGCCATTTGACCAGTACATTGCAGTGGAACCGGGGTGGCTTTTTGAAGGAAAAAGTGAAAATGCGATCGTAGACCCGGATAATCTGCTGATTGAATTGGCACATATCCGTGCGGCAGCGGCAGAACTTCCACTGAGTCTGGATGATGCAGCATTGTTTCCGAGTCTTGGTGAGATCATTCCTGTTCTGATGAAAGCAGAAGAAGTAAAAAGTATGGCCGGGAGATTTGCCTGGTCGGGTCCTGCATTTCCCGCAGGGGATTACAGTCTGAGAAATATGGATAAGACGAGATTCAAATTAATTCTGGATAATGAGAATCGTGAGATTACAGAGATGGATGAGTCGCAGGCCTATCATGAATTACATCCGGGAGCAGTCTATATGCATGACGGTGCATTGTATGAGGTTCTGAAACTGGATCTGGTAAGCAGGACAGCAACGGCGAAACCATTTGAAGGAAATTATTATACAGTCCCGGCAGGAACCGAAGACATCCGGATCCTTCAGACTTTTCAGGAAAAAACAGTGGAAAGAACGAAGATACATTTCGGAGATATTAATGTAGACGAAGTGATTTCAATGTTCAAGAAATTACAATTTCATAATCATCAGAATCTTGGGTATGTATCACTGACACAATCGCTTCAGAAGGATTATGATACAGAAAGTGCATGGATTGATATTCCGGAGGATGTGGTGCGCGTATACAGAAGTCTGCTGTTGCCGAATGGGGCAGGAGAACTTGTATTGAATAATCACTTCGAAGGCTTGCAAAATGCGATAAAGAACGCTGCGATGATGGTGACGATGACGGAACGTGATGATATCAATACAGGAATGTCTAATAATGCGACCGTGCAGGGATATGTGGATTCTGGCAGCGGAGAATCAGAAGGACACGAAGTGGTGTCATTATTCATTTATGATAAGTATGAAGGTGGTCTTGGATATTCAGAGAAAATTTATGAATTGATCCCAGAGGTGATCGACCATGCGATTCAGATGGTGAAGGGATGTTCCTGTGAGGATGGCTGTCCGGCCTGTGTGGGAGACTATACATTAAGTAAGAAGATGGTGTTATGGGGACTTAGAAGCCTGAAGGAAAGGCTGGAAGCTCCGGAATATGTAAAAAAGCAGGTAGAAGAAGAGCGTCCGGGTGTTCACAAACAGTATTCATTCTTTAAACTTCCGGAGAAATGGAACGAATTCTGTGAGACAGTGATTAAGAATGGAGAGAGTGGCGGCGCATTTCTGAAGACCGCAAAACGAGTAGAAATAGAGAAGCATAATCTGATATTGATCGTGGACAGTTACTTTTATGAGGACTGGCTGAAGATACCGGAGAATGCGAAAAGTATCAAAAACATATTAAAATTTCACGCAGTATGTCCACAGGATATGGAGATTGTTGTCCGTACAGAAGAGGACATGGAGCGAAAGAAAAAGACAGAAGGCAAGTTAAAACGACGATACGAAGATAAATTTTAGGTGACAGGAATGGATTTTAAGGAAGAATGGAATTGGTTGAATTCCTATCAGATGGAAGCAGTGACAGATGAAAATGATGCATGTATTGTAAATGCCAATGTAGGAAGTGGGAAGACGACCGTACTGATCGCGAAAATTTTATATTTGCATTATGAAAAGAAGATTCCGCTTGAGAAGATGGTGGTGCTGACATTTACGAATAAGGCAGCAGGAGAGATTATTGAACGTCTGAAGAAAAAAGAACCGGGACTTACGGAAGAACAGGTGCAGTTTTTTGGAACATTCCACAGTGTTGCCATGCGGATGCTGAAAAATACACTGTTACAGGCAAAAGCAGAGAATGGAGAAATAGCTCATACAGTGGAAAATAGCAGCATGGCACCGGAAGAATGGACTTCGGAGTTTGAAATTATAGATCCGGACGAGGAACAGGAACTGGCGCTTTGTCTGATTGCAGAATATAGTCTGAAAGTAAAGTATAAAAACCGTTTGAAAAAAAGACTGGAGCAGGAATATCCAAATTATAAGGCCGGAAAAGTAACCAGCCGCTATAAGGATGAACTGTTTCGGTTATATCCTCTTTTGCAAAAGGAAAAGAAGAAAGAGAATAAAATGAGCTTTTCCGATCTGCTGGAAGAGGGGACAAGACTTCTGAAAATGGGGAAAAATTCTCGGCCAGAATGGATTATTGTGGATGAAGTACAGGACAGTGACCGGTCACAGCTGGAATTTCTGGAAGCATTAAAAGGACCGGAGACGAAAATCTTTGCAGTAGGAGATCCAAATCAGGTGATCTATAGTTTCCGCGGGACAACTCAGAATATGTTTTTCCTGTTAAAGAACAGGTTTCAGGCAAAAGAACTTTCACTTCCGGTTAATTACCGATCGAATGCATCCATTCTGGAGGCGGCAAACCGTTTCCTTCAATTTGGCGGAAAGATTCAAGGCAGTAATGAATGCGGGGAGAAGATTCAGATAAGGAATCATTATGATCCGTTTCAGGAAGCAATGTATCTGGCAGACAAGATCTGGACACTTCATCAGGAAGGGAAGGAATACAGGGATATTGCAGTATTTTACAGGCTGCAAAAACAGGCAGAAATCCTGGAAAAGATGTTTGCAGAACAGAATATTCCATATGAAGTATCGGTGAAAAAGTCGTGGAAAGATATTCCTGTATTGAACTGGCTTATGTATGTCTTAAGATTTGCGACGCATCCGGACGATATACAGGCGGGAATGCAGGTATTGATGGATAAAAGGTTCGGAGAAAAATGCACAAAAAAGAAAGCAGAAGACATTATAAAGAATCACAAGACAGAGAAATCTGATATATATAAGAATATGATGCTGTTTTATACAGAGAAAGAAGTATTGTCAGGAGAAGATATATTTGATTCGCTTGGATTGAAAGAAGCACTGCACCCTACCTCTGCAGATTATCAGCAAGATGCAAAGCAGGTATTGGATTTTCTGAATCAGATCTGTACATATAGCAGGGAAAAGAAGCTGAATATGTCAGACGGAATCCGGGAATTCCTGAATGGGGTGGCACTCGGAACAATAGAAAGTCCAGAGGATACGCAAGAGTCTGCTGAGAAGGAAGAAGCAGGCGGCAGAGTAAAACTCATGACATTACATGCATCGAAGGGGCTGGAATTTGATACGGTATTCATTATCGGAGTAAATCCGGGACTGCTGCCGATCAGATGCAGTAGTTTTGATCAGGAAGAGGAAGAACGGAGATTATTCTTTGTAGGGATCACGCGTGCAAGAAATCACCTGGAACTTTCTTATTACACGAATCCGGGAGAACCGGGGGTATTGGGCAGTTACAGTAATTATCTGAAAATGATCCCGGAGGAATTACTTGAGTGGAAAGAAATACGCAGTGATGAAGAAAAGCGGACAAATCTTAAAGAACTAACGAGAAGGGCAAAAGAAGAAATCCGAAAAGCAGAAGCACAGAAAGCAGAAAATGTTCAGGAACAAAAAACGGAATCCGAGAAAACAGAAAATGTTCAGGAACAAAAAGCGATACATCCCAAATATGGAACCGGTATTGTGACATCGGAAGACGATATGATGGTAGAAGTAGAATTTCCAAATTACGGAAAGAAACAATTTATCAAGGCATTTCAGGAGGTCGAGATGATCAGGTAACCGAGTACATTAGTTAGAAATAAAAATAAACAGAAGCATAAAAAATCCACCGTACTTAATAATTTTTTTAAATACGATGGATTTTTATGATATTTCATCCAATGGATTATACCTCTTTCTTTCTTCGATTTGTTTTTTTATCATTTTTTAAATGATGTTAAATTACGTTCCTGGTGGTTTGTCCTCCTTTTTCTTTATTAGACTCTTTTCAGTTTAGATTGTCCTCTGCATTGGACTGTACCTCTTTCTTTAGATTTTAAATAAAGATTTAACTGATTGGTGGTCCGTCCTCCTTTTCTTTTGTTGATATTATAATATCGCACGAAAGTGAAAATGTCAATAGGTAATCTGAAAAAAATGTGAAAAATAATAAAAAGACAAAATATTCTGAAAATAATATCTGCATGACCTGCCACTTCCTTACGAACGCATAGCGATAAAAAAGAGAAGTTACCAGTTGTAAAATCAGGTGGTAACTTCTCTGTATTTTATAAATGAATCTAAGGTTATATAAGATAAATGCCGTCGATAAATTCTTTGATAAATGGCAGAGCAGCTCCGATCGCTACTGTATCACCAGGACATTTGCCGGGAATGATGTAACTGGTGTCATCATCAAAGGTAGAACGCTCAGCCACGTAATGACGGATTTTAGGACAATAAGCGGGAATCCTCGGCAATTCAATTACCGAGATGAAAGCGCAAGATTGTGCATGTCTGCACCTTAAAAATCATATAATAATCTTCCTGTCCTTGATATTAATGCCGTAATCGGCATATAAGAAACCGAAAATATGTTCGATTTTTCATTGCGCGTTTTTACTCTTCATGTTATACTATGTGTATGAAAGAAAAACTTATACATTATAGGACTTGCGTGTGTAATATCAATTACCATATGGTATGGTCGGTGAAATACCGGCGAAAGATATTAAAACCAGAAATCGAGGAATATCTTCAGGAACTGGTGCAGCAGATTGCTGCGGATAAGGGATTTACCGTCCATCTATTCGAATGTGGTGAATGTGATCATGTCCACTGCTTTGTATCTGCTCCACCGAAGTTGTCCATAACAGCAATCGTTAAGTATCTGAAGGGAATCACTGGAAGAAAACTGTTCGAACGTTTTCCGGAAATAAGAAACCAGTTATGGAAAGGAGAGCTGTGGAATCATTCCTATTATGTGGAAACAATCGGATCTGTATCTGAAGAAAATATCCGCCGTTATATTGAACATCAGAGCAAGTCGTATTAATTCAAGATGGAATGTAAATCTCCATCCACAAGAATGTCTAGGGGGGAAGAAGAATGCTACTGTCGCACAGAACATCTATAAAAATTCGGCCGGAATATTCCAATATCATAGGACATATGTGTTATGCAGCTTCCAAACTCTGGAATATCTGCAACTATGAACGTCATCATTATAAAGAATTGGGACTGGAAAAGTATCCTGACTGGTACTATCAGAAAAAAGCACATAAAGGAAATCTGTGGTACAGACAACTTCCGTCACAGACAGCGCAGGAAACCTGTAAACAGCTGGACAAAGCATGGAAATCTTTTTATGTCCTGAAAAAGACCGGAGGAATCAAAGAACCAAATCCGCCCCGTTTTAAACAGGACAATATACCTGTTACATACATGCAGATGGGAATCCGGCATGAGAAAGGTTCAGACCAGCTGCGGCTGTCTCTGCCAAAGGATCTGAAAAGCTATATGGAAGAAACATATGGGATCCATGAAAAATTTCTATATCTTGAAAATAAGATTTTCAGGGACATGGATCGTATAAAACAGTTGCGGATTTATCCACCGAAAAATGAAAAATGTGACCTTATCGTTATCTATGAGATTGAAGAACCAGAGCAGCTTTCCCAGAAGGGACATTATTTATCTATTGATCTTGGTCTTCACAATTTGATGACCTGTTATGATTCTGGAAATGGAAGGACTTTTATTCTAGGAAGAAAATATCTTTCTCTGGAAAGATACTTTCATAAAGAGATAGCCAGAGTACAGTCTGTATGGTATGCGCAGCAATCGAAAAAAGGAATAAAATATCCAAAATCATCAAAACATATCCAGAGACTATATAGGAAAAAGCAGAATGCAGTAAAAGACTACTTTCACAAAGTGACCAGATGGATTGCAGAATATTGCAGAAAAGAAGATATCCACTGTGTGGTTGTGGGTGATATCCGAAATATTCGTAAAGAAAAAGATATGGGGCATAAGACCAACCAAAAGTTTCACGGACTGCCATATGACAGACTGTACATCATGCTGGACTATAAACTGAAACTATATGGAATACAATTGATAAAACAGGAAGAAAGCTATACAAGTCAGTGCAGCCCATTATCATCAGAGGTATCAAAAAGATATGCAGAAGCATCAAATCGAAAAGAGCGGGGCATGTATATAACCAATGGAGTAAGATTTAATGCAGATGCAATAGGCGCCTTCAATATCCTGCGGAAATATCTTTCCGTATCCGGAAAGCAGAAGAAACTGTCCATAACTGGACTAAAAAATCCAGAAATAATAAAAGTAGCTGCATAGCCGAAAGGTAAGCAGTATTGGTGTCATGGACGCACCCTGAAAAAAGGCGGTATCCCGCCAGAATTCAGATGCTCTGGTAACTTAGTTGCCGAGTAGTTCACAGAGATCTTCATCTGTAAAGTAAGGAGCAACATGTCCGCCTAATATAACGGTATGCTCCAGAACCATATGCAGGTTGTTGATCAGAATGGACAGATGTCTTAAATAATCCTCCCATCTTTCTATACAGCCGGTATCGCCGGCTGATTTTTTTTCAAAAAATTCTTCCAGGTTATCGGAATCTCCGAGAAGAAAGTGCACGGCAACGGCATTTGCAGAGGCAGGAGCTGATGTGGCAATCGTTGACCTTGACATTGAAGAAGCAAAGAAGACGGCGAAAGAGCTCGCAGAAAAGTCATTGCAATCCAGACAGACTGCACAGACAAAGAGCAGGTAGATGTAGAAGAAGTTGTAAAAGAACTGGGAGGCCTGGATTTCTGCCATAATAATGCGGGAATCTGCATCAATGCACCGGCAGAAGAGATGACATATGAACAGTGGTTGAAAGTAATCAATATTAATCAATATTAATCTGAATGGAATCTTCTTAACGGATATTGCAGCAGGAAAATATATGCTGGAAAATGGCGGAGGTTCCATCATCAATACAGCTTCTCATGTCAGCACATATTGTAAATGTACCGCAGCCACAGTGTGCATATAATGCATCAAAGGTAGGAGTGATCCAGCTGACAAAATCACTTGCAATCGAATGGGCAAAACGCGGCGTGCGTGTAAACTGTATCAGCCCTGGATACATCGGAACAGAGTTAACACTGAACTCACCAACACTGATTCCACTGATTGAAAAATGGAATGAGATGGCACCAATGGGAAGAATGGGAAAACCAGAAGAACTTGAAGCAATCTGCGTATACCTTGCAGGAGATACAAGTTCATTTACAATAGGTTCAGACATCGTAGTTGACGGAGCATTTACCTGCTTCTAATATGAAAAAATGGGCAAAAAGAATCGGTTATGGAATCGGTGATCTGGGATGTAACCTGGTGTTCAGTACGATGGCTTCGTATCTGATGGTATTTTACACCGATGTATTTGGAATTACGGCGGCTGCGGCAGGTACGAAGATGCTGGTAACAAAATTTATCGATGCACTGACTGACACAGGAATGGGACTGATTGCTGCATTCCAGGGATTTTTCGTAAAAGGCGGAATGGGACTGACAAGTTTCATTATCGGAATCTTCCTGAAAAAAGGCGGCTATGTAGCTAATGCGGTACAGACCTCTCGTGCACTGACGCATATTGAAATCTGCTTTATCTGGATCCCGATCGTGCTGTGTGTGCTGATCGCAGTTCTGACATATTTTTATAAATTGGACAGTATCCGTGGTGAGATGACGGAGGAACTGGAAAAACGTAGATAAATTATGCATAAAAACCTGGACAAAAAAATCAACTTTTTGGTGAATCTTTATCTGCTGTAGGTGTTATAATACGACTGTAACAAAGGAAACCTACTTAACAAAACCTCTTTGTAGCGTTGAAACCGCAAAGCGAAGGCTGCTAAGCATCAGATTTTTGGAGGAAAAGATAAATGAATACTTTAAAAGCTGAAAAAAGAAGCATGGACATCAAAGCAAAGAAATTAAGAAGAGAAGGTTACGTTACTGGTAATGTCTTCGGAAGAGAGATGAAAGAGTCTGTTCCGGTTAAGATGGAAAAAGCAGCTGTTGACCGTTTACTTAAGGCTTGCCACAAAGGTAGTCAGGTAATGCTGGACATCGAAGGTGAGAAGATGAATGTTCTGATTAAAGATGTCGAGTTTAACCCATTAAAAGGTCAGGTAGATGAGATAGACTTCCAGGCACTTGTAAGTAATGAAAAAGTACATTCTGTAGCAGAGATCGTTCTGGTCGGACATGAGAAAGATGCAGGTGGTGTACTGGAGCAGTTACTGGAAGAAGTACAGTTCAAGGCATATCCGTCAGCATTGGTTGACAAGGTAGAAGTTGATGTAAGTAACATGAAAGTCGGAGATTCTATCAAGGTAAAAGATCTTACACTTTCAAGTGACAAAGATGTAGATGTCATGACTGATCCTGAGACTACAGTTGTTACATTGCAGTATGTACACAACAGTGAGGCGGATGATGATGCCGATGAGGAAGCCGCAGAAGCAACAGAATAAACAAAAGATAAAATTTATAAAAATACGGAAAAACCCGGATATCGAAGTATAGATGTCCGGGTTTTTTTGCTATACTACATCATATATAGAACCGCGGACAGAGTAGAATTGCGGATTGTGTATAGAAATAAGAGTAAGAAAACATGATGAAAATGAGGTGATCTTATGGCAAAAGAGCAGCTTGCAGTAATAGAGATGGTAACCAATATGATTCTGGGAAAGACAGAAGGAATCAGCAAGGTGGATTTTGTACCTCAGAAAACAAGGTGTCCGGAACCGGAAAATGGAATGCATATGCATGATAAAGTACCGGTAATACAGGATCAGGATATAGAAAAAACGAAAAATCAGCAACAGATATTTCCAAGAAAGACTCCGGAAAGCCAGGGGATAGTCTCAGATCATCTGAGATACCTGATACAGGAACTGGCAGATTCACCGAATACAGATATGCATCATTTTATGGTGCTGCGTCATGGAAATGTGATCTGTGAGGCAGACTTTGCGCCGTACAGAAAAGGAATCTGGCATATCACACATTCGATGTGCAAAAGTATCACCGGAATGGCAGTCGGTTTTCTGGTAGAAGAGGGAAAACTGGAATTGTCAGAAAACATTTATAAAATATTTTCTGATAAAGGAAGTACCTGGGTGAAAATGTTCCGGCCGGAGGTTACAGTAGAGAATCTGCTGACAATGACAAGCGGTGTGACATTTAATGAATCAGGAATTGTGTCCGGAAATGACTGGCTGGAAAGTTATCTGAATGCTTCGGTGGCGGAAAAGCCAGGGACAAAATTCCAGTATAACAGTCTGAATTCATATGTGCTTTCTGCGATCATAACAGAACGGACCGGAATGCCGATGGATGAATATCTGAAGCCGAGACTGTTCGAGCTATTGGGAATCACGGATTATCTGTGGGAGAAATGTCCGAGAGGAATTACGAAAGGCGGCTGGGGACTTTTCATGCATACAGAGAATATGGCGAAGCTTGGACAGCTATATCTGAATAAGGGGAAATGGAATGGAAAACAGATCATTCCGGAAAGCTGGGCAGAGGCGTCTGTCACGAAAAAAGTAGATAGTATAGAAGGTACTTACGGATACGGATATCAGCTCTGGATGGAAGAACGTCCGGGAAGTTTTGAATATAATGGAATGCTTGGGCAGAATGTGCTGATCTATCCGGACGTTGATATGGTGATCGTAACGAATGCGGGAAATGAAGAACTATTCCAGGACAATGTGATGCTGAATATTATAAGAAAATATTTCCCGGTAGATTGGATGCCAAAAGAGAACCTTCCGGAGAATCCAATTGCGTATGCAAAGCTGCAGGAACTGACCGAAAGGCTGGCTGGAAAAAGACTAAAGAATGATCAATATTATAACAGTCCCCTTATAATCGGAAAAGGCGGTTGGAAGAAGAATTCCTCAAAATATAGAGTCCGCGAAAGACAGACCGAAATAGAAAAAGTACAAAATCAACAGATTCATTTACTGACAGATCTGTTGGATGGTACATGTTATGAGATGGAACAGGCAAGTGTCGGACTTTTTCCGCTGGTTATGCAGGTCATGCACAACAATATGACGGATGGTATATCGAAGATCAATTTCTATAAAAAGAGAACGAAAGAATTGAAGCAGACTCTGATCCTCTGCTTTCAGGAGGGCGAAGAGTCTATAGAACTGGAAATGGGTTGGAATCAATATATAGAAAATAAACTGAGCATTCATGGAGAAACATATCTGGTTGCGGTGAAGGGAGAACTCTCTTCTGATGTGGATGATAATCCGGTTCTGAAAGTGGAAATAGTGTATCTGGAAGAAGCGATGAGGCGGAAGTTATATGTGACATTTGTTAAGGATACATCAGCATCAAAATTAATAACACCGGAATATATAGAAATAAAATGGTACGAATCACCCGGTAAGGCTCTGATCATGGAAGGAATGGAATCCATCACGACAGAAGTTACTAAGCATCCGATCTATTCCCGTATCAGGGAGAATGGAGGTATTGATCTGCTCCATCGCCTGATGGAACAGACGATAGAGCCGGTGATTAAAGGTAGAATCATAGATTCGTCCGAAGAAGCACAGCAAGATACAGAAGTACAGCATCCTGAAATTTCCGGGGATTAAGGCCGGTTATTTTATGAATACGGTTTAACTTATATTGAAGTGTATTTTTATGAAGATACAGTTTGTCACAAGTTCTGATAAGTGACATATCTTCAGAAAAATACACTTTTATTATGTCCAGATTCTGCGTAGAAAGACCACTGATCGTCTTCTGAAGAAAATGATTCCGGGTGTCGTCGGTTACAGAAGACAGAATTAACTGCAATGTCAGATCATCAAAAAGTGCAAAATTTTTAGATGCATTTGTCAGAGTATTTATAGCGGTAAGTGCAGATTCATAAGAATGATGAACTTGAAAAACAGGAGTGGATTTTCCCACGGCAACCTGCAGAATGGAAGCATAATTTAAAAAAATATGTTATAAAGGACATATAAATGACTGGAAAAGTTTGTTATAGTATGAATAAATCCAAAAGACCTAGATGTAGGAAACAGTCAGTGAATAACACAAAACAAATAACGAAAATTTGTGAAAATGAGGAGGAAGCAAACTATGAAAATTGTAACAGCAATCGATTCATTTAAAGGAAGTATGACTTCGATGGAAGCAGGACTTGCAGTAACAGAAGGAGTACACAGAGTAGATTCAGATGTGGATGTGCAGATCAGACCGCTGGCAGACGGAGGCGAAGGAACGGTAGAAGCGCTTGTTGCCGGAATGAATGGCATGAAACAGGAGATTCAGGTGACGGGACCACTTGGAACCCCGGTAGTCTGTGAATATGGAATCATTGAAAGCAGCAAGACGGCAGTAATTGAGATGGCAGGAGCAGCGGGAATTACACTGGTGCCGGATGAAAAGAAGAATCCACTTTACACAACGACTTACGGTGTCGGGGAAGTAATCAAAGATGCGATTGGAAAAGGCTGTAGAAGATTTATCATCGGAATCGGAGGCAGTGCAACGAATGACGGAGGTATCGGGATGCTGCAGGCACTTGGATTCGGATTCATGAACAAGAATGGACAGCCGGTACCATTTGGTGCAAGAGGTCTGGAAGAACTGGAGACGATCACGGATACCTATGTGATACCAGAACTGAAAGAATGTGAGTTCCGGATTGCGTGTGATGTAACAAATACGCTGTGTGGAGAGCAGGGAGCAAGTGCTGTTTACGGACCGCAGAAAGGAGCAACGCCATCTATGATCATGCAGATGGACAAATGGCTGGCATATTATGCGGCACTGGCAAAAGAAAAATTTCCGAAAGCAAATGCAAAACAGGCCGGAACCGGAGCTGCCGGAGGACTGGGATTCGCATTTTTAACATTTACCAATGCAGTGCTGGAATCCGGGATCAAGATCGTACTGGAGGAGACACAGCTGGAAGAATATATCAAAGATGCGGATCTGGTAGTTACGGGAGAAGGAAGACTGGACAGACAGACGGCGATGGGAAAAGCACCGATCGGAGTAGCAAAGCTGGCTAAAAAATACGGAAAGACAGTGATTGCATTTGCAGGATCGGTAGAACGGGATGCAAGAGAATGCAACGAGCATGGAATTGACGCATTCTTCCCGGTTTTACGAGGCATTACCACGCTGGAAGAAGCCATGAAGAATGAAAATGCGAAGAGAAACCTGGCGGATACTGCGGAACAAGTATACCGTTTATGGAGATAAGGCAGAACAGGTAAAAAATGAAAAGAAATAAAGTCTGAAATAGATTTTTATATTTTATAAAAGATAACATACAGGAGAAAAAAGAGCACTTGCGATTGGAAAGAAGTCCGGATATCACAAAGAGGCGCTGTTTCTTGCGATGATCGGAGGAGGAAAGGCCGGAAATATCATATCACCGAATCCAAATACGATTGCGGTATCCGAGGCATTTAAAGTAGACCTTACATCACTTATGATGAAGAACTTTATTCCGGCAATCTGTGCAGTAGTTGTGACAATCTTATTATCTACGATGCTTTCTAAGAAACAGGGAGTTCAGGTTACGGAAAATGATCTGGAACAGAAAGAAGATAAGAATTTACCATCAATGGATAATTTGAAAATGTGATTTTATTAGGGAAAATGACAAATTATAGATCCCTGTATCTTGCACGCCTTTATGATATAGACTTATAATAAAAGAAAAAGACCGAAAGGACTGATTCTATGAAACGTATTTTCTGGATTGTATTGGACAGTGCCGGCATCGGGGAAGCTCCGGATGCAGATAAGTTTGGTGATGTCGGAAGTAATACATGGAAGAGCTGCTATGACAGCGGGAAACTTCATATTCCGAATATGGAAAAGATAGGAATCTACCAGATTGATGGTATGGAATATGCAAAAAGTACAGAGAATCCGACCGGAAGTTTTGCAAAAATGCAGGAATTATCATGTGGAAAGGATACGACGACCGGACACTGGGAAATGGCGGGTATCGTAACACCGGATCCGCTTCCGAAATTCCCGGACGGATTTCCGAAAGTATTCATAGAGGAATTTTCAAAAAGGACGGGAAGAAAGATTCTGTGTAATCTGCCGTATTCGGGGACACAGGTCATTCATGATTATGGCCGGGAGCAGGAAGAGACAGGAGCACTGATCGTGTATACATCTGCGGACAGTGTATGCCAGATTGCAGCGCACGAGGAGATAATTCCGGTAGAGCAGTTATATGAATACTGTAAGATTGCCAGAGAGATGCTGACTGGAGATATCGGAGTCGGAAGAGTGATCGCAAGACCATTCATCGGAACATGGCCAAATTACGAACGGACAATCAGACGGCATGACTTTTCACTTGCACCGCCGAGACAGACGGTGTTGGATGCATTAAAAGCAGAAGGAAAAGATGTGATCGGTGTCGGAAAGATCTATGATATCTTTGAAGGGCAGGGAGTGACGGAGACCTACCCGAATCAGGGAAATGAAAAGAATATGGAAAAGACGATCGAGATACAGAAGAAAGAGTTCGACGGACTTTGCTATGTGAACTTAGTAGATGGGGATATGATCTATGGACACCGGCGTGATATTGCAGGATATGCAGGAGCACTGACGAGATTTGATAAACAGTTAGGAGAATTCCTCGCAAATATGCGGGACGACGATATGCTGATGATTACGGCAGACCATGGCTGTGATCCGGGATATACCGGAACGGATCATACAAGAGAATATGTGCCTTGTCTTATATACGGAAAAGAGATCAAAGAAGGGGTGAATCTGCATACCAGAAAAGGTTTTGCAGATATGGCGGCGACGATTGCGGAAGCTCTTGGAAGTAAATACCGGGGAGATGGGGAGTCATTCTGGGATGAAATAAGAAATTGACATATTCATTAGATGATGTTAGTCTAGTTATAGAAAAAGGGTGTTGCCGATAGACGGTCAGTCCTGATAATTAATTTATGTATTAAAAATAGTCGCCTAGTTTACCAGACATGGGGCGGCTATTTTTGCGCGTTTTTTATATCAATTTGAAATAATATACAATAAGAGGTGACATTATGAGTCTTCCACCATATAGAAAAATCGACCAGTCAACCTGGTCACGTCAGGATCACTATAAGTATTATACCGAAAAATTAAAAGTAAACTACAGTATGACAGCGCGCCTGGATGTAACAAGATTAAGAGCAGAATGCGACCGGTTCGGAGTGCATTTCTATGCGGCATTCATCTGGTGTACGTCAAATGTTGTGAACCGCCTGCCATTTATGAAGATGATGACGGACGAAGAAGGCAATCTGGGAGTGTGGGATGTTGTGCATCCAAATTATACAATCTTTCACAAAGAAGATCACACATTTTCTGACTGTTGGAGCGAATATGATGCAGACTTTGCGACTTTTTATAAGAGAATCGAAACGGATATAGAAGCTGCAAAGAAAGTCCGGGGAGTCAAAGCAAAAGCCGGACAGCCGGTGAATTTCTACTGCATCTCTTGTGTGCCGTGGCTGGATTATACCGGATATGCGACATCGATAGTGTCGGATCATGTAGCGCTGTTTCCGATTATTACATTTGGTAAATATACAGAAGATAACGGGAAACTGACACTTCCACTGACGCTTACGATTGCTCATGCGGCAATGGATGGGTGGCATACGTCGGAATTCTTCCGGGAGATGCAGGAGGAGTTAGAGGCATTTTCTATTTAGTTCATCATCGTGGCTTACCCCGGTCCATGAGAAAGACTTGGTATTATGTTTGTTGCTGGATGTCACGATGCAGAAGTTCTAAGGCAGTCCGCCTTCCCTAAGAACGAAAGGGTCTCCGCTCAAAACTCACCCCTAGGGGGTTCAAACAGTTCGCTCCGTCCCTTTAACGGGAAGTCAAACTGCCTAAGAACTTCTACACATCGCGCCAAAATACGCATCAAACACAATACCAAGTCTTTCTCATGTCGTGATTGGCCAATGAT